>JBGQKF010000016.1:0-22132 GCA_041499435.1 Gammaproteobacteria bacterium | reverse complement strand
GCCAGCGCCGGAGATCTCCACCACACACCTGGTTCTGATCCCGAGCTACGACACCGGAGGCAAGCTGTTCGAGACCGTAGCGGCGGCGCGCGCACAGTGGCATCCGGTGTGGGTGGTGATCGACGGCAGCACCGATGGCACCGGTGAGCAGCTGCAGAAGATGGCCTTCGGCGACAACGGCCTGCGCGTTTTCGTGCTCGCGCAAAATCAGGGTAAGGGCGCCGCGGTGCTGCACGGGCTGCGTCAAGCAGCCTCTGCAGGCTTCACCCATGCCCTCACCATGGACGCCGACGGCCAGCATCCCGCGCATCTCATCGGCACATTCATGTCCGCCTCGCTATGCGCACCCGCCGCGATGATCCTCGGCAAGCCGGTGTTCGGTCCTGAGGCGCCGCGCGAGCGCGTGCTCGGTCGTCAGATATCCAACCTGTTGGCGCGTCTGGAAACGCTGTGGGGCGGTATCGGCGATTCGCTGTATGGATTTCGCGTCTATCCCATCGCCCCGCTCCTGCACATCATGGAGGCGCAGCGCTGGATGCGCCGCTTCGATTTCGATGTGGAGGCGTCGGTGCGGCTCGTATGGCGCGGGGTTCAGCCGATCAATCTCCCCGCTCCGGTGAAGTATCTGAGCCGGGAAGAAGGCGGCGTATCCCACTTCAATTACGTGCGCGACAATCTATTGCTGGCATGGATGCATCTGCGACTGCTGCTCGGCTGTCTGGTGCGGGTGCCGCTGTTGCTCCTGCGGCGGGCGATCGCACACAATGTGCGTGAAGCGTCTGACGCGAAGCGTCCGCCGTAAACGCCTTACGTGAGACGCGAAGCGTCTGGCGAGGAAGGCGACTCTTCACTCTTCCCGCTTCAGTCTTCACGGTGCTTGCTCTGCAAGCACCGTCGCAATCCTCCCGCGCAGCACCACTTCGTCGCGCATGACGACTTCAACGGCATAGTGCGTCAGCGGCAACGCTGCCGCCTCGAGCTGGACGGTTGCGGTAAACGCTACGTCTGCCGCGATGCTCTCAGTCAGAAAGCTCACATCGCGGACGGCGACCAGATAGCCGATGCGCGCGCCCGCCGCCCCGGCCTCGCGCGAGCGGCGCAGCGCTTCCCACGCGGCAGCGGTCTGGGCCGCCGCTTCCAGCGCGATCACCCCGGGTAGCCGTCCTTCCGGCGCAAGGCCGCATTGGCTCGGCACGCATGCCGTGCACTGCAGCCCACCGTCCATTTCGCGCTCGAGTCCCGTAACGAAACGCATCGGCGGACGATGCGGCAGCAGGAGATCGAGCGGTGGTGCAGCCACCGGCACGCCTTCGATCGGTCGCGGGCGCACTGAGCGCTGCTCCAGAACTGCTGTGCTGAGTTCCAGCTCGGCATTCGCCACCAGCACACCGTCGCGCTTGACATCGACTCGGGTAAAGACACCTGCACCCTCGCGCGCCGCTACGTCGAGCCGATCATTGGGCAGCACCAGCTGGCGCAGCCGCGCAAACTTGATCGAGCGCAAGGTGAGGGGCCGCCCTGCTTCCTGCGACAGATGGTCCACCAGCAGCATCAGCTGCACCACGCCCGGCAGGATCGGGTGCTCCGGAAAGTGGCCGCGAAAATACGGCGCGTCCGGATCGATCTGAATCGTGCCCATCAATCGCGCCGCGCGCTGATGGCAGCGACCGCGAATGACGGATAGGAATCGCGAATCGCAACGATGTCCGGAAACACCTGCACGTCGCTGAACCCGTTCGCCTGCAACGCGAGCGTCCACTGCTCCGCGGTGAGAAAGCCGCCGTTGGGACGCCATGCGTGCTGCAAGAGCGGTTCGCGAAAAGACTTCAGCAGATTGAAGATCAGCTCCACCGGCACCGGCCAGCCGACAAACACACGCACACACTCGGAGATGACCAGCACACCACGCGGTGCCAATGCGGAGCGGATCTCGCGCAGCGTAGCTTCCAGATCGCGCGCCACGTGAAGCACATTGACCGCATAGACCAGCGCATAGCCGCTCGGCTCGACGCCCGCTTCCGCGAACGGCCGATCGATATCCAGTTGCGCAAGCTCCAGACCGACTTCGGAACGCCAGCGCGCGAGCACGCGCTCGGCGCGTTTCATGAACAACGTCGAGAGCTCGGTGAATCGGTAGCGCGGCACTGCGCGGCCAGACTGCTGCAGCCGCTCGAGCAGACTCTGCGCGCCGCTGCCCAATCCCCCGCCAAGCTCGAGAATCGCACCGCCCTCGCCAAAGCGCTCCTCAGCAGCGATTGCACCGACCCGATTGCTGATCGCATAGAGCGGATTGGCGTTGGAAAAATACCTGACCCATGCGCCGATGCCTTCGGCGCCGAACAACGCCTGCTCGCCGGTCAACTCTCCGCGCAGCACGGCCGGATAATGCTCGGCGGCCATCGCGGCGATCGCATAAGCGGGCAGGCAGCTCGCATCGTGGCGCTCCTGGGCTTCCAGGATCTCCTGAGTCTCAGGTACGGCAAACGGCTGCAGCAGACGATAGCGGACATCATTGTCATCGCGGATCCGTTCCATGCGTCCGTGGAGCGCGAGCATTGCCGCGAGCCAGTGCGAGGGGACCGTGGCTGCTGCCACGTCGAGGTCGGCTTTTGCGATGGCCTGCGGCACCGTGCTGTCCTGCTCGAAGGCCTGCTCGAGCCCCGTTTTGCGCAGGATCGCGCACGCCTGCCGCGCGACGTACTCTTCGAACAGATCCCACGATGCGATGAAACGATCGTCGAACAGCGGCAGCAGCGCTGGCGGCAGCAGCGCAGCGCGCTCGTCGACGCCCCGCAGTGAGATCACGGGCACTGCGCTGCCCTCGCCTCACCGGGGATGCGCGCCCCAGAAATCATAGAAGTTGAACCAGTTGTATGGCGCTTCGCGACAGTAGTGTTCCAAGCGGGACGCGAACAGACGCACGCCAGCCTCCACCGCGGCGCTGCGTTCCACTCGGCTCACCTGGGCCGGATCGAAGAGCTGCTCGAAGTAGAGCTCGTAGCGGTTGCCTCCCCGATACAGGCCCAGCATCAGCACCACCGGACGTTTGAGCATGAGCGCGATGCGAAACGGCGCGGTCGGCAGCATGGCCTGCTCGCCGAAGAACGTGACGGGCTGCATCGCCTCGGAGTCGAGCGCGCGATCGCCCAGGATGCCCACCCATTGCTTGCGCTGCAGGCGTTCCTGCACTTTGAGCATGGAGTCGAAACGACCGAGCGGGATGATGCACTTGGCGAGCTCGGGGTTGATCGCGCGCGCCATAGTATTGACCATGCGTGCATTGTCCTCGTACATCACCATCCCGAACTCGATGTTGTGCGAGGTGCCGAGCGCCCGCAAAATCTCGAAGCTGCCCATGTGCGCACCGAGCATCAGGCAGCCCTGGCCGCCCGCCTCAATCTCCTGCAGCAGCTCTTCACCGTGGATGCGGGTCTCATACAGATCGTAGCGTTCCTTCAGCAGAAAGAAGCGATCCAGCGCCACGGTGGCGAAGGTGAAGTAGTGGCGAAACAGCTCGCGAAAGCCAACCGGGCGCGCCAGCACGCGCTGCAGATACGCGCGCGAGGCATCTAGCGCTTCATCGGCAAACAGCATGAAATGCATCGTAGCGGGTATCAGCACCAGTCGCGCGATCCGCCTGCCCAGCAGCAAGGCGACACCAGCGATGAAGCGGATGGCGAGGATGCTGCCGCGCTCAGGCTGCTCGAGCCAGGCCGTGCTCACATCGCGGCTCCCCTGGTAAGGGAGCGTGCCGTACCGGAGCATCGCCACGACCGCACACCGCGCACCGCGTGAGGCCGTCTCATTCCTCGGTCGTTTCGGGCTTGGGGCTGGGCATGGTCTTCAACGCCGTGGGCTTGAGCTTGTCGGGCAGCACCCGCCCCATGCGCGCACGATGGCCGGCGTAGTGGCCCATGTCTTTTTCGCGGATGGAAATCTCTTTTTCCTTCCCGCCGCGCGCCACGCCGGCCACGATCACGCTCGGCCGATCCGAGACCACGACGGCGACCAGCTTCTCGTCCTTCTCCAGCCCCATGATGATGACGCCCCGGCCCTTCGACATCTGGCGCATCTCGGAGATCTGAACCAGGAGCATGCGGCCCTCGGCCGAGACTGCGGCAACGTAGTTCCCCGCCGATTCTTCGTACATGAACGGCGGCAGCGGCGTCTCGCCTTCCTCGATGGTCATGAACTCGCGCCCGGCCCGGCGTGTGGACATCATGTCCGCGATCTTGGTGAGGAAACCGTAGCCACCAGAGGAGGCGACCAGCACGTTGGTTTCGGGCTTGCCAGCCACCACGTACATGATGTGCGCGCCCTCCTGGACCTCCACCAGGGAGGACGCGGGCTGACCGTCTCCCCGGCCCGGCGGCAGCTCGCCCGCCTGCACCGTGTAGGCGCGACCCTTGGAGTCGATAAACACCACCGGATCGACGGTGCGACACGGGAGCAGCGTCAGCAGCTCGTCGCCTTCCTTGAATGACAACGTCGTGGGATCGACTTCCCAGCCTTGCCGTGCCCGCACCCAGCCCTTGCGCGAAAAGACCACGGTGACCGGCTCATCGATCACCGGCGTCTCGATCTCGGCCTTCTCGGCCTCTTCGATCTTGGTGCGCCGCTTGTCGCCGAAGCTCTTGATATCCTCTTCGATCTCACTCACCACGAGATCTTCCAGCACCTTGCGCGAGCCGAGAATCTTTTCCAGCGACTTCTGCTCCTTGCGCTTGTCGGCGAGCTCCTGCTCCACTTTGATGTGCTCGAGCTTGGCGAGCGCGCGCAAACGCATGTCGAGAATGTCGTCCGCCTGGCGCTCGGACAGCTTGAATGCCTTGATCAAATCGACCTTGGGATCGTCGGCTGCACGGATGATCTTGATCACCTTGTCGACGTTGAGGAGCACGAGCATGCGCCCCTCGAGCACGTGGATGCGGTCGAGTACCTGAGCGAGCTTGTGCTGCGTGCGCCGCGTGACCGTCGTCAGCCGGAACTGCACCCACTCGAAGACCAGGTCGCGCAGATTCTTGCCGGTAGGACGGCCATCGAGCCCGACCATCACCAGGTTGATCGGCGCGTTGCTCTCCATGCTGGTTTTCGCGAGCAGCAGATTGACGAACTCCGTCTCGTCGATGCGCGATGATTTCGGCTCGAACACCAGGCGCACCGGATGCACGCGGTCGCTCTCGTCGCGTGCCTTGTCCAGCATCGAAAGCACGAGCTGCTTCTCCCGCTGCTGCTCGGGCGTGAGCGATTTCTTGCCGGCCCTCGGCTGAGGGTTGGTGATCGCATCGATCTCTTCGAGCACCTTGCGTGAGGACGTGCCCGGCGGCAGCTCGTGCACCACGAGCTGCCACTGACCGCGGGCCAGGCGCTCGATGGTCCAGCGCGCGCGCACGCGCACCGAGCCGCGACCACTGGTGTAGGCCTCCTTCAGCTCTGCGCGCGGCGTAATGATCTGTCCGCCGCCCGGGAAATCCGGCCCTTTGATGTACTTCATCAGGCTGGAGATGCTGAGCTCCTGGTCACGGATCATCGCGATCGCGGCCTGGGCAACTTCATTCAAATTGTGGCTGGGGATTTCAGTGGCCATGCCCACGGCGATACCCGAGGCGCCGTTCAGCAGGACGACCGGCAAGCGCGCGGGCAGCACCACCGGCTCTTCACGCGTGCCGTCGTAGTTGGGCGCGAAATCGACCGTGCCCTGATCGAGCTCGGAGAGCAGCACTTCGGAAAAGCGCGTAAGGCGTGCCTCCGTGTAGCGATAGGCAGCGGCCTCGTCGCCATCGCGCGAGCCGAAGTTGCCTTCGCCGTCGATCAGCGGATAGCGCATGGTGAAGTCTTGCGCAAGCCGCACCAAGGCGTCATACACCGACTGATCGCCATGCGGATGGAATTTGCCGAGCACTTCGCCGACAACGGCGGCCGATTTGGTGCGCTTGGTGCCGGCGCGGGTGCCGTTGTCCCACATCGAATAGAGGATGCGGCCCTGCACCGGCTTCTGTCCGTCGCCCACGCGCGGCAGCGCGCGGTCTTTCACCGTGGCGATGGCATATTGCAGGTACTGCGTCGAGGCGTAACGCCCGAGCGGCAGTGTGTCGCCGTATTCGCCGGAGAGCGGCGCGAAATAAGGCGGCAGCCCATCGCCGCCACCGCCCGATTGCGCTCGCGCCACCGGTCTCGAGGCCGGGTTGTCTTCCTTCTCTGCCACCGCAGTACCCTCGTTCCCGAACAGATCGGGCTGGTTATCGCCGCTGCCTTTTTTGCCTGCCATGTCCTGCCTCCGCTCGCTGCCGCTCGCGTCGGGTGAATGCGTGAAGAGTGAAGAGTAAAGAGTACAGAGTAAAGAGTGACGGGTGAAGGGGGGTAAATCCCTCCCCCTTCAACAAAGGGGAGGGTTAGGGTCGGGGGTCGTCCCTCATTCCCTCATTCACTCTTCACCCTTCACCCTTCACGGCTCACGTAATATCCGCCTCCACCAGATTCCCATACGTCTCCATCCACTCCCGCCGCTGCGATGCATTCTCCTTCGCCATCATCATCTCGAAGATGTCGATGGAGACATCGAGCCCGTCGGTGACAGTAACCGGCAGCATGCGCCGCGTGTCGGGATTGAGGGTAGTTTCCCACAGCTGCTCCGGATTCATCTCGCCCAGGCCCTTGAAGCGGCTCACGGTCCAGCTGTTTTCCCTCACGCCTTCATCGACCAGCTTTTCCTGCACGGCTTCGAGCTCCTGATCGTCGAGCGCATAGAGCTTGCGCTGCGGCTTGCCTTTGCCCTGCGCCGGCACATCGATGCGATACAGCGGCGGTTGCGCGACGAACACGTTGCCGTTGTCGATCAGCTTCGGGAAGTGCCGGAAGAACAGCGTGAGCAGGAGCACCTGAATGTGCGATCCGTCGACATCGGCGTCGGCCAGGATGATGATCTTCCGGTAACGCAGCCCGGACAGATCCGGGTTGTCGATGAGCTTATGATGATCCACGCCGATCGCCAGCGCGATGGCTTCGATCTCTTTGTTGGCATACAGCGTCTCGGGGCTGTCCTGCCAGGTATTCTTCGGCTTGCCTTTGAGCGGCAGCACCGCCTGAAACTCCTTGTCGCGCGCCTGCTTCGCGGAGCCGCCCGCCGAATCGCCCTCGACGATGAAGAGCTCGTTGCGCTCGGGGTCGTCGGAGGCGCAATCGGTCAGCTTGCCGGGCAGCACGGCTACGCCGGAGCTCTTGCGCCGCTCCACTTTCTGTGCGGCGCGCGTGCGCGCCGTCGCCTGGCGAATCACCAGCTCCGCGATCCGCTTGCCCTCGTCCACGTGCTGGTTCAACCACAGCTCGATCGGATCGCGCACCATCTGCGACACCAGCTTGACCGCGTCGCGCGAAATCAGCTCGTTCTTGACCTGGCCCTTGAACTGCGGGTCGAGCATCTTCACCGCGAGGACGAAATTGGCGCGCGACCACACGTCCTCGGGGACCACTTTCAGACCGCGCTGGCCCATCGCGTGGATGTCGATGAAGTTCTTGATCGCGTTGTACACACCTTCGCGCAATCCGGAGACGTGCGTGCCGCCGGTGCGCGTGGGAATCATGTTGACGTACGACTCGGTCACCAGATCGCCTTCCGGCGTCCACGCGATCGCCCACATCGCGCCCTCGCCTTCGTCGAAGCTGTCCGACTCCGATTGTGCAGCGATGTAGCGCTCGCCGAAGAAGCTGCTCGCCACCGGATCCGCGCCGGCAATGGCGCTTTCGAAATAACCTTTGATGCCTTCGGGGAAATGCCAGGTCTGCATCTCGATCTTGCCATTCTTCTCGATGCCGAGCGTGAACTTGACCCCGGGCAGCAGCATCGCCTTCGCACGCAGCAGCGCAGAAAGATCGGATGCGACGATCTTGGGTGAGTCGAAATATTTCGGATCGGGCCAGAACTGCACGCGCGTGCCGCTATCCCGAGGGCCGGCGCTCCCGGTCTTCTTCAGCGGCTGCAGTACCTTGCCGTTGTCCCCGAACACGATTTTCCATGCCGCACCGTCGCGCTTCACGTCCACCTCGAGGCGCTTGGACAACGCATTGGGTACGCACACGCCCACGCCGTGCAGGCCGCCGGCGATGCGATACGCCGCATCCTTGTCGGTCTTGCGGAACTTGCCGCCCGAATGCAGGGTGGTGAAGATCACCTGCACCGCCGGTACCTTTTTCTTCGGATGGATGTCGACCGGGATGCCGCGGCCATCGTCCTCCACCGCGGCGGAGCCGTCTTCATACAGGATCACCGATACATGCTTCGCAAATCCGGCCAGGCCTTCGTCGGCGGCGTTGTCGATAACCTCGACCAGAGCATGGTTGGGATTGACCGGATCGGTATACATCCCCGGCCGGTGCAAAATCGGCGAGAGATCCTCAAGTATCTCGATGTCTTCGGCGGTATATGCGCTTGGCTTCTTCGCCATTGCTTCCTCGTCCGGCTCGCGCAGCAGCGGCGCGGGGCGCGGCTGCATCGGCAAGCTTGGTTTGCGTCAATGAAATGATCTTGGCCGCGGGGCGCTGCGTACAGAGCCGAGCATGCAGCTCGCGCACGGCGATGTCGCGCACGCTCCCGCCACCGCCGCCGCGAATCGCGTCCACCAGCGCAAGCAGCTCGTACAAACGCGCATCGCGGTGAGCGGCCTGCGGCACCGACTTGTACAACGGTGAAAGCTCGCACCCGCGCACCGACCCCGAAGCATGGGGCCAGACCGGCGGGGGCTCGTCCTGTTCCCCGACCAGCCGATCGAGCGGCGGCGCTGCGTACGAGGTTGGAATGCCGAGCGTCAGCCCGCCGCGCGTCGGCGCGAAAGCATATTTCACGCCGTGCACCAGAAATTCCTCGAGCGCGTGCACATCGGGTGTGCCCCAGCCCTGTTCCAGCCGCATGAGCCCGGCATCGACCGCGCGCTTGACGCCCGCGTGCACCTCGGAGGCGGACATACCGAGCTCGCACGCAAGCTGGCCATACGACCAGGGTGCACCGTCCAGAATGACGATTTTGAGCAGGATGCAGAGATCCTGGGGCTTGAGGCTCAAGTTGAGAGCATGGCTGGCGACGGCGGAGCCGACTGGGTCGGCATTCTATTCGCGAATTGCGAATAGCGAAAGCGCTTTTGACAACCCGATGGAACCTCTGTCGGCGGCAGGCGTCGCAAACAAGCAGGCGGCCGAGGCGACAGCACCGGCGGTCGCAGAGGTATAGACTGAGTCCAGAAGCGTAGATTCAGTCCAGAAGCGCAGACAACATCGGCCGCGAGCGGCCGGCTCACAGGGAGCGCAGATGTCACACTTGACTCAGCAACAGCTGAACCAGCTCAAAAAGAAGCTGGACGACCGCTATCAGATTCTGCTCACGGAGGTGCGCGCCGAGCTCGACACCAACGGCAAGCAGAACCTCGAGGGCCTCAATGCCGGCACCGGCGACGCCGGCGACGAGTCGGTGGCCGACCTGCTCGCGGACCTGGGTGCGAGCATGGTCGATCGTCAGGTTCAGGAGCTGCGCGAGATCGAAGCCGCACGCGAGCGGATGCGCAACGGCAGTTATGGCGAGTGCATCAAATGCGGCAGCGAGATTCCGTTCGAGCGGCTGCTCGCTTATCCCACAGCGCTGCGCGATGTGCCCTGTCAGAACCAGTACGAGAGGAACTACGCACACGAGGGCCGGCCGACGCTTTGAGAGGTCGCACTGGGGACTGTGGCTGGTGCAACGGCCTCTCGCAGCAGTGTGAGGTTGATGCCGTGCACTCCTTTAGCGCCCGGCTTTGCGCCCGCCAAGTCGACGCCCGGCGTATGACGCTGGCCTGACCATCGCGCACCCATCTGCTCCATCAGCCCGGTCTCAAGCCACAGCAACGTTGAGTTAACCACATCATGGATGCAGTATTGTTCGATCTTGGCGGTGTTTTGATCGACTGGAATCCGCGTTATCTCTATCGCCCACACTTCGCCGACAATGAAGCGGCGATGGAGCATTTTCTGACGCAGGTGTGCGCCGGCGATTGGAACCATGAGATCGACGCGGGTAAGCGGTTCGCCGATGCGGTAGCCGAGCGCCAGCGGCTGTTTCCCGATCATGCCGAGCTCATCGCGCTCTGGGAAAGCGGCTGGGAAAGGATGCTTGGCGACGCAATTGCGGAAACTGTTGCCATCCTCGAAGAGTTGAAGGCGCGCGGCCTGCGCCTCTACGCGCTCACCAACTGGTCGTACGAAACGTTCCCGATCGCGCGACGGCGCTTCGATTTTCTCGACTGGTTTCAAGACATCGTGGTCTCCGGCGAGGTGAAGCTGGCCAAGCCCGATCCGCGCATCTTCGATCTGGCGCGCACCCGGTGTCAGCTCGCGCCAGGCTCTACGGTCTATATCGACGATGCACCGCGCAACGTGGACGCGGCGCGGGCGCTCGGATTCCATTCCCTGCACTTCCAGGAGCCGGCCCGCCTGCGGCGCGAGCTGGCCGCCCTGAATCTGCTGAAGTGAACGACGCGGCGTGCGCGGGCGCAGGCTAAGATGTCGGCATTAACCCACTGAGGACCGTGATGCGGGAAGACAGACGTACGTTTTTGAAATTGCTGTCGCTGATGGCGGCGGCCGGCCTGCTGCCTGCGCCGGCGCATGCCGAAGAGTGGAACAAAGCGGCGTTCGCGGCCAAGAGCGTCGACGACGTGGTCAGGCTCCTCGGCGGCAGCGCTCCGCAGCAAAGCGATCAGGTGATCCTGAACGGGCCGGAAATCGCGGAGAACGGCGCGGTGGTCCCCCTCGAGATCACCAGCCAGGTGCCCAACACCGAATCGATCGCCATTCTGATCGAGAAAAATCCCAATACTCTGGCCGCGACGTTCACTATCCCGCCCGACACTCTGCCCGACATTCAGACGCGCGTGAAAATGAACGAGACGTGCAACGTCTATGCGCTGATCCGATCCGACGGCAAGTTCTTCTACGCGGCGAAAGAGATCAAGGTCACGCTGGGAGGTTGTGGCGGCTGAGGCTCTGGGCGAAACAGGAAAGAAAGCTAGATGGCAAACGCGATCAAGGTCCGCTCCAAGCTCGACGGCGACGTCGCGCTGGTGCGGCTTCTCATCAGCCACCCGATGGAAACCGGCTTGCGCAAGGACCCCGAGGGTCAGCTCGTGCCCGCGCATTTCATCGAGCTGCTCACCATCACCTACAAGGATCGCACTGTGCTCTCGGCACAGTGGGGGCCGGCGGTCTCGCGTAATCCCTATCTCGCGTTTCGGTTCAAGGGAGCGCAGAAAGGGGAAAAGCTGAAGATCACCTGGATTGACAACATGGGGGAGTCGGCTACCGATGAAGCGACGTTGGAGTAGCCTCGGTCCATGCACTCGCCGTAGCCACGCCGCCATGTTGCGGCGGAGGCTAACATGGGCTGTGCCCATGTTAAGGGCGCTCGCGCCCAGCCGGAGTCACAACATGGGGGAATCGGCGACCGATGAAGCGACGCTGGAGTAGCCGAAACGAATGAGCAGCCGAACGCACGTGAGGCGACTGATCGTCGCGCTGTTGCTCGTTCCATGCGTTTGGTGTCTCGTCGCGCTGAGTGACGACGCGCAGAACGCACGCGCGAGAGAGGAAATCGACAAGTACCGCGAGATGCTGCAGGAAGGCAACCCCGCGGAGCTGTCCGAGGCGCGCGGCGAAGAACTATGGAACCTGCCGGCCGGGCCGAGGCGCACCAGTCTTGCACAATGCGATCTCGGGAATGGACCCGGCAAGCTCGAGGGAGCATATGCCCGACTGCCGCGCTACTTCGAAGACACGCAGCAGGTGCAAGACGTCGAATCGCGGCTGGTGACCTGCATGATGACTCTCCAGGGTCTCACCCGCGAGCAGGCGATCAGCGGCTGGTACAAGGCCGATTCGAACATGGAAGCGCTCGTGACCTATGTTGCCGGCAAGTCGCGCGGCGCGAAGATCCAGGCGTCGACCGCGCACCCGGAAGAGCAGCAGATGCGCGCACTCGGTGAAGCGCTGTTTTTCCGCCGCTCCGGTCCACTCGATTTTTCCTGCGCAACGTGCCACTCCCAGCCCGACAAGCGTATCCGCTTATCAGAGGTACGCGACTTCCTGATACCCGCCGATGCGCAGGCGGTTCTGGCGCAGTGGCCCGCCTATCGCGTCTCGCAGGGCCACGTATGGACGATGGAGCGCCGGCTCGTAGATTGCATGCGCCAGATGCGCTGGCCGGAGCCGCAATATCTCTCCGAGGCCATCGTGGCGCTCGAGGCATTCCTGCAAAAGCAGGGCGACGGCGCGGTGATGCAGGCGCCGGGGATCAAGCGTTGAGCACGCGCACTCGACAATCGCTGTGCGCACTGCTGATCGTCTGGGCCGCACTCGCCGCCGCGCAGGACGCGGGCCTGGTGCAGGAGCGGCTCGAGGTAGCGCTGCGCCACTCCTTTGCCGACGCCACACCCGATGAATGGAAGGCACGCCTTAAGCAGGATGAGACTCAGGCGTTGTGCAGCCGCTATCGAAACGCACCGCCACCTGAGATCGCGGCTTCGATCTCGGCACAGGCGAAGGCCGGCATGCGCTATCCGCCCAACGGCAAGCTGCTTGGCGACTGGCGCAACGGCGAGCAGATCGCCTCGTTCAGCGGCGGGGGACAGTTGAGCCGGCTGATGCCCGATGCCGCCGGAGCGCGGCGAGGGGGAAACTGCTTTGCGTGCCACGTGCTCACGCGGAGCGAAGTCGCGGCGGGTAACCTGGGTCCCAGCCTCACCGGCTATGCAAGAGTGCGTGGCACTTCCACAGAATCGGTGCGCTACGCTTACGAAAAGATCTACAACGCGCAGGCCTCCTTCGCCTGCAGCTTCATGCCGCGCTTCGGTCACAACGGCTGGCTCACCCCCGACCAGGTAGCCGATCTCGTGGCCTTCCTCCTCGACCCTCAATCTCCGGTGAACCGATGAACACACTACGCGCCCACGCTGTCTGGCTCCTCGCCTGGTTCTCGCTGATCAATGCAACTGCCGTTGCGCACGCGCAGGACGATGCCGTGGAACACGCGCGCCAGCTGTTCGATCGGTATGTCGCGCTCGGTGCGGCATACGACGAAGCCGTGGCCGATCTGTATGCCGACTCGGCGTTCATCAAGAATACGCGGCGCTATCCCGACGGCCAGTCACGCAGCATGACCATGCCGGCGCTCACCTACAAATCGCTCATCCGGCAGGTGATGCCCCAGGCCAAGGAAGCGGGCGATCTCAGCACGTACAGCGACGTGAAGTTCATCCCCGACGGCGAGCGCGTGCGCATCGAGGCCACCCGCTACTCGGAGCTCAAGAAGTATTCCAGCCCGTTCGCGTTAGTGGTGGGTCCGAGCGAGGACGGGACGTGGCTGATCTTTGAGGAGGTGGGGGAATCACGGCCGTGACGCCGCACAGGAAACGATGAGGTGAAGGGGTAAATGGAGGTGAAGAGGTGAAAAGGTGAAGAAGTGAACGGGTTAGAGCGGCGCGATGAGCGAACCGCACGCTGTTCACCTGTTCACCTTTTCACCTTTTCACCTCTTCACCTCTTCACCTCTTCACCTCTTCACCTCATTGTCCCATGCATCGCCGCGATTTCCTTCATCTGCTCGCGACCGCATCGGCAGCGGGTCTCCCGATCGCGCCGCGCGGTTTGCGGGCGCAATCCGACGACAGCGACTTCTACGACGTTCCGCCGTTCGGCAATGTCGGGCTGCTGCATCTTACCGACTGCCATGCGCAGCTCCTGCCGATCTACTATCGCGAGCCGGACATCAATCTCGGCACCGGCACCGCTGCCGGTAAGCCGCCGCACCTCACCGGCGAGGCGCTGCTGCGCGCGTTCAACATTCCGCGCGGCAGCCCGCAGGCTTACGCATTCACTTATCTCGATTTCGCGCATGCAGCGGAGCTCTACGGCAAGGTAGGCGGCTTCGCTCACCTCGCAACCCTTATCAAGAAGCTGCGCGCGCAGCGTCCCGGCGCGCTCCTGCTCGACGGCGGAGATACGTGGCAAGGTTCGGCTACCGCACTCTGGACCGACGGCGAGGACATGGCGCAGGCGGCGGTTGCGCTCGGCGTCGACATCATGACGGCGCACTGGGAATTCACCTATGGCGCGCGACGCGTGCAGGAGTTGATCGACGGTCAGCTGCATGGGCACATCGACTTCGTCGCGCAGAATGTGCGCACCAGCGACTTCGGCGATCCGGTATTTGCGTCGCACGTGCTGCGCGAGGTGAACGGCGTTCCGGTCGCGATCATCGGCCAGGCGTTTCCGTATACGCCGATCGCACATCCACGGCATTTCGTGCCCGACTGGACCTTCGGCATTCAGGAAGAGCGCCTGCAGAGCATCGCGCGCGCAGTACGCACACAGGGCGCGCAGGTCGTCATCCTGCTCTCCCACAACGGCATGGATGTGGATCTGAAGCTCGCCTCGCGCGTGACCGGCATCGATGCGATCCTCGGGGGCCACACACACGACGGCGTGCCGGTGGCGATCGAAGTGCCCAATGCTTCCGGCAAGACGCTGGTAACCAACGCCGGCTCGCACGGCAAGTTTCTCGGCGTGCTCGATCTCGATGTGAGGGGACGTCGGATCGACGGCTACCGGTATCGGCTGCTGCCGGTGTTCGCCAATCTGCTCGCGCCCGATCCGCAGATGCAGCAGTTGATCGAGCGATTGCGTGCGCCGTTCGTATCGCGATTGTCGGAGCCGCTGGCGCGCACCGACGGTGTGCTGTACCGGCGCGGCAACTTCAACGGCACTTTCGACGATCTCATCCTCGATGCGCTGTTGGAAACGTACGATGCGCAGATCGCCCTTTCGCCGGGATTTCGCTGGGGCACCAGCCTGCTGCCCGGGGACACGATCACGCGCGAAGCGCTGATGAACATGACGGCGATCACCTACCCTTACACGACAATGAACGACATGACCGGCGCGGCGATCAAGGCGGTGCTGGAGGATGTCTGCGATAACTTGTTCAATCCCGATCCGTATTACCAGCAGGGTGGCGACATGGTGCGCGTGGGTGGATTGGCATACTCGTGCAACCCGTACGAGAAGATGGGCCGGCGCATCGGTGATCTCCGCATCAATGGGAAGCCGATCGATGCGAACCAGCGCTACAAAGTCGCGGGCTGGGCGCCGGTAGCTGAGGACGCGAGCGGCACGCCGATCTGGGATGTGGTGGAGGCGTGGCTCAAGCGGAAGAATGTCGTGGTGGCGAAAAAACCGAATCGACCGATGTTGATAGGGGTCTAAGAAACGTGGCGGAATGGTAGGGCGTCACTTGCCCGCGCCAAGGTTGGAGTAGAACGCGTAGTTGTCGTACGTCGACTCGGCGACTCGGAACCACAGGAACTGTTCGTCGCGGAACTTCTTCCACTGCGGATAGATACGCTTCCAGTGCTCGCTCTTGGTCATGAGCTCGTCGTACAGCTCGTATGCTGCCTTCTCGGATGCTTCCATGACTGTCTTCGGAAACGGGCGCAGCTTGGTACCGCCAGCGACCAGCCGGCGCAGTGCGACCGGATTTAGTGCATCGTATTTCGCCGGCATCCAGGTGTTGACTTCGCCGCAGGCGGCGGTAAGCGCAGCCCGATAAGACGTCGGCAGCTCGTTCCACTTCTTCTCGCTCACGAGCATCATGAGGATTGGACCGCCCTCCCACCACCCGGGATAGTAATAGTACTTCGCTATCCTGTTGAAGCCCAGCTTCTCATCGTCATAAGGGCCTACCCACTCCGCGCCGTCGATCGTCCCCTTTTCGAGCGCGGGGTAGATGTCCGGCCCGGCGATCATTTGGGGCACCGCACCCAGTTTCGCAATCACGAGACCGGCCATGCCGCCGATGCGGAACTTTAGTTCCGTGAAATCGTCGACAGACTTGATCTCCTTGCGGAACCAGCCCCCCATCTGGCATCCGGTGTTGCCGGCAGGAATCGCGATGCAGCCATAGTCCTTGAACAGCGGCGCCATAGCCTCAGCGCCGCCGCCGAAAAACCACCACGCATTGTTCTGACGCGTATTCGGCCCGAACGGGACCGACGTCGCAAGCGCGAACGCGGGGTCCTTTCCGAAGTAATAGTACGAAGCCGTATAGCCAATCTCGACGGTCCCAGCTTGCACGGCGTCGAGTACCTGCAATGCCGGAACAATCTCGCCTGCGGCGAACGTGCGGATGTGGAACCTGCCGTCGGTGATCTCTGCGACGCGCTTGGCAACGAGTTCCGCACCGCCGTATACGGTATCTAGGCTCTTCGGCGCACTCGTTGCCATTCGCCACTGGAGGCTTGGCTGCGACTGGGCGACGGCTGGGGCTGTGACGGTCCCTGCAGCCAATCCGGCGACTGCTTTCGTCAGAAACGATCTCCGCTCCATGGCTCTTCTCCTGCTTGCGATGTCGACGCAAAGTCAGCTAGCCCACATGTTAGCGCTCCGCATATCTTACGTCGAACTTACCGGACCTACGTCAGGATCATCTTCCTTTGCGGAAAGTGCAATGTAAAGCGATTGGGCCGCGCACCTGGCGGCTGACAAGTTCGGATCTCGGTCGAATATTTCCCAAAGGGAATTGACCATGCCTGCAGCCACGACCCCGCCCAGTGCTGCGGCGAGCGCCGCGGCAGGGTTGAGCAAAAACACCATGAACGCGGAGGCTGACCCGCTCAATATTGAAACCGTTCCTTTTTTGTAAGCCTTCAGTTTCGAGTTGGACATCGCGGTCTCGAACTTCGCGATTTCATCTTGCAATCTCTCATGCGCAATCTTTCGTACTTCTTCCTCACGGTCCCAGAGATCATTGGGCAGCCTGGTGGCCTCTTCCGCAATGTCTTCCATTGTTTCGCGGACCGACGCGAACGCCTCTGAGTCGTTGCGAATACTTGCCACCAATGTTGGATCGATGCCTTTGAAACCTGGTAGCTTGATATCGACTAGGGTGGAGAGAAATCTGTTAGCTTTGTCATCCAGTCTTACGCTGCCGGGTAATAGTGACTGCGCCCGACCCGCGGAAAGCAAGCGCACGTCGTACTGGAAGAGGTTGGGCGAAATATGGCCTTCTGCGCTTTCCGCTGTAATGTAAGCAAGGCCTATGCGCTCAAGCGCACTGTCGAAAATTACGTCTCGAAGCAGATCACTTTCCGTTATACGGCCTTCGTCCCATTGCCTCTTCACAGCGGCGGGTGCTGCGCGAACAAATTCACTGATATCGAGATTCGCCCAAAGCTCACGATCTTGAAAAACACCGCGCAAACGTTGTGCAAACGCTTGGACCCTGATTTTTTGCAGCGCTCCTTGCTTATAAAAAGCCGGCGGCAGCAGATACAAACTGCTCCCAAGAAATGGCCGCATGTTCAGCAGGAACTGGACGTAGCTCAGCAACGCACCCTTATCGGTGGCCTGCCCATATGTTTTTTGCTTCGCTATCTCCGAGCTCAAGAGCGGACCCAGCAAATCATCTACCACAATGGAATCGCAAAATAGCAGATGATGGTGGATTGCATCAGACGCTTCCCAGATGCCTTCCGACTTGCTGAGTGAGTTTGCGTCGAGCGGGATGCCCTTGAGGGCCCATGAGGGCAGCGTCTGATCGTTCGGAAGATAGGGTCTATATTGCTTCGCCTGCCGGGGCGGTAACTTGAGCGGATAGGTCTCAACATGTTCGCCATAGGCTTCACGCAGTTCCTCCAGCTTGTGAAGGTCGGCGGCTTCTACCGCCCTGTAGACATCCTCTTCATTGCGCACAGCGAGCTTAGCGAGAAGAAACTGGAGAGCGTCTGTAGGTTGAGTTTCCATGCCTAGCCTCATACTAGTTGGTCCACAAATTTGCTGTCCCCAGTACGCATTGTGGCAGAAGTGCCGCTTCTCCAATATTCCGAACGCCGAATGTTCAGAAAGCCGCGGAGCGCGACGCCACGTGTCGGGAACTCTCATGGCGTTTAGCGTGGGAGCCGATGAGTGGAAGGCCGAACTCCGCCTGAAATGTCGCGGCCCCATAAGAGTGCAGCGTGACGATGCTCGACCGCAAGGGTACCCCCTGAACTCCGATGAAAGGTTTCAGTCTGTGACTCCCAACTTCCTCCTTTCCCAGGCTTTGCCTGGCGCGACCAAAGCAGGCCGTCAAAGATTAGGGACGCCAACCAGCATGACAAGGCATCTTCGTCTCCTCTGCGCAAGAGAAGTCAAGTCATTTAAATAGATAAATGGATAGGGGATGACACACGCGACCCACATACTGCTGCTCCGGGACGCACCAAAAAGCAAGACCCAGCCGACTGAGCGTTCAGTGGACTCGCGTAAGTGTTCGTGTCCTCCGTCAGGCGTCTCCCCTTGACGGCCATCGTAAACGACAACTAAGGAATACTCATGTCCGACTTAGGCGAAGTACTAAATAGATTTGAACAAATGGAATCCCGAGTGAATCAAATGTTCGGTCGAGTTAATCTCGGTGACTGGAGTAACGATCAGGAAGTGCCGTGGTGGCTTGCGCAAGTCATCAATCCCCAGCGGGAAAGCCGGCTCCAAGCGCGTGCATTCATCCAGTCCGAGATCGTGGCTGCCGTGCAACTCGCAGCGCAGACCCGCGGCACGGGCGGCGAAGTGCGTAGCAGCAGCAGTGCTGGCGATGAGTACATCGACAACTGGTGCGGAACGCGTGTACCGGGCAGGCTGCCTCGGCCACGTTGGTCCGAGATCCTGTCGCAGCTGACAGAGTACGGGGAGAGTCTGCCTGCGAACTCCAACCTTCGACGTGCGGCCGCCGATGTGAGCAAACGACTGCTGGAGCGTGGGCTAGCAATCGCCCAGTAGCGTTCGATCACCAGGATTGGGTCGGGTAGTTGCCCGACCCAAGACCGCAGGCGGTTCTCGCGCCCTGCTGCGCAGATAAATGTCTATGCATCCAATCAACAGACTCATCGGCCACAAGGAAAAGACCGTCCTGAATGTGTGTTACCGAACGGACTCGCGTTCCCTCTGCGAGTAGCGTAGCAACTGCTCACCGAGTTGCAGCTTGGAGGACAAGGCCAGCAATACAATTGCCACCATTGCCTTCCTCGAACTTGCGCCTGATTCAGGCGCTGCAACTCCGGGTTGAGCATAACCAGCGATCTCCGCCGACCGGGTCTTGTATGACCGGCCCCTGGCTCCTCTAGATTGCCGTTGACTGCGGCAATCTCAGTTCCCAGCATGCGTTGACCGCCCCCGCGCCGTGAACGAGGAAGATCTCGTGAAGAGCGCCGGGTGTGGCGTCTTTCTAAGGGCCGGCATTTGCTTCAGGTGCCGCGCCATGGAAAGTACCGCAATCGAAAGCCGGTCAGAATCAGACTGGCCAGGAGAGCGACATGAACGTTCGCACAATCACCAGATATATTCTTGCAATCGCGTTGATTGCGCCCGCGGCCGGTGTGTTTGCCGCTGAGCAGTCCAGCCATGGCAGCCCCTATAGCAGCGGCCCGGACCAGGCTGTCATGACCACTGCATCGAATACGGAAGTCACTTACTTGGGCGACGGCGTCTATGTCACCAAGGACAGGATGTTGTCCCCACGGTACGCAAGCCTTGCATTGGAAACGGCGCCGGGCAGCGAGAAAGGCTCCGTGGGCGAGGTTCGTTCGCCGCCAGTTGTGATTGAGAGCGAGGTGCTGAATCTAGATCCGACGCTGGACCAACTCATGCAGAAGTTCCGCACTGCGCTCGGGCGACCGTCCGTCTCCAGCGTCAGTGAGCGCCGGCTTGCCAACGGGGCTCTGGAAGTCACTACCAGTCTCGGCCGGTTCTGTACGACAGCGCCGCCCGGATATATACAGTCTGCCCTCGGTGGCAACATTACGCTCGCGGCACCATGCGCTCTGTTCTGACGCCACGGGTCGCATAGCTCGGTGCAGGTTTCAAGAGCTTGGGGCTACGGTGTGTGGGTTGGCGTCCTCTCGCGAACGATTTGGTAGCCGGAGACACGTCCTAGTAGCTATGCTTCCCCACCGACAAAACTTCGACCGCAGTAGTGCCCCGCGACCGCGACTGCTGATCGATCAGTCAAACCTACGAAGGCAAGTTCAGATTGCTTCGCTGGTTCTTGCCCGCGAGCTGGTTTTCAAGGTGAGGGCGCCAACGGTCAGCCCTTTCATTCGGACAATTCACGGCTTCTGAGTGTCCGCTTGAGAGCAATTTGAATCGTCACCTCGACCGGCAGCTTGTGTTAAGGGTTAGGAAGCAGTCCCGCCCTAATGAGTTCGATCATGCCCGTGTGCTGATGACGGTCGTGTTTGCAGGCGCAGGCTTGCTCATCATGTTGCTCGCCGCGGGCGTTATTCCCGTGGACCCGGCCAAATTCCGGACGCGTCACTGGATAGTATTTGCGTTCGGTTTTGCATTCTTCCTTGCCGCGGTGCTCATGTTCATTGGCCGGCATTGGCTCGTGCACCCATCATCGAGCGTACCTTTTCGTCAATAGCAATATGCGCGCACACGTCAACGGCATAAGGACTCTGGCACCGTGCCAAGCACGGTCACTCGTCGGCTATCGCTTTCGACGTTGCCTCAACAGCGCAAGCACGCCAATTCCTGTCAATAAAGACACCGTGGTCGAGGCTTCGGGAACGGGCAAAGGCCCGCTGAGATGAGTTAAAGTCATATTGTCGGACACGCTTAGGATGTTCAGCGTGCCGTTCGGATTCAGTAAGAGGGAAAACATGTACGTAGCCGGCAGAGCAGTTCCGTCAGCCAATCGATTCGTGCCTTCGATTGTAAGCGGTAGCGGGCGTTGACCACCCGGTGGATCTAGGAAATGAAACGTGTAATTGGTTTCCCCTGGGTAATAGACTTCAGTGAAATAAACAACGTTAGTGGCGTAGGCAACGGGTGTCTGGCCACTGAAGTAGTCAAATGTTAGTGGCAAAAATGACGTTTTGTGAATAGCTAACTGAGTCCGGATGTAAGAAAGAAACCGGATAACCAAATCCAAAGGTCTTTCCGACATCGACCGCGACATCAACCGGATAGTCACTATCGCCAAAAGTCATTACCCAACTCAAGTACGAGCCTTGGTTGGTGTCGAGATTGTTGAAAGTTCCGTTGTAAGTCCCCAAGTCATTGCCATAGCCGGCCTCGGAATTCACAGGTGAAAGCAGCAACACTACCGGCCAAGACAAGGCGGCGAGACGGAGGAAGTGCCTCCAAACGCAAGCTCGTATTACCATGGGACCACCTTGGCAAGATGAAGTTAATCGACGTACCGACGAGGCTGTGAGGCATTATGAGTTACGCATGCGCTGGATACAAGCGCAGGCTGACGGCTGTAAGAGCTGTGTAAGTATCGACTATTCGATGCAGCAAAATAGCGCTGCCATTGCTGGTCCGGGCGCTTGCAGACTATCGCCGCGATCGTTGATCCCCCAGTGATTACCAAGATCGTCACGCACCTTCACTTACCTGCCCGCGCAATGCTCCGATCACCCACTAGCGATGTTTGGGCTTTTGGTTCAGGGTAGAGAGCCCAAAGAACGGGTCTCCGAGGAGACCCGCTGTGCCCCCTTCAGCCGCCGAAACGGCCGAGCCGCGCGAGAGCGGCCCGATCCGACCCGGTGTCGAGACAGATTCAGCCGATCAGTCGCTCCAAAACAGCCTGGGAAGCACGCGTGTGCCTTCCTTCTTCACGGCCTGCAGCAGCGAGGGATCGAGTCCGAGCGCCTTGATAATGGTGGGAGCCACTTGAGTGGTACTCACTCGGTTGCTCACGGTTTGCTTGTACAAGCCAGGGTGCGAGACCAAGAGTGCGACATTGCTATCATCAGGAGCAAAACCTCCATGCTCCATGTCCTTCGCTGTGCTCTTGGTATAGATCACGCCAGGGTTTGGTTGCACCATGATGTCAGGCGTGCGTCCGTTTGCCGGGTCACCGAACAAGTTGGGCACGGTGCTCAGATCGATCACGCTGCCGCCGCTGTTAGTGCAGATGCCCGAACCACTGATGATCAGCTTGGTAACGGGGTCCACGGCGGGGCAGGACGCGTTGTTCATTAGCAAAGTAACCGCCGCGGCGCGCGTGCTCTGGTCTTTGAGCCAGATGAAGGCCACGTCATCAGTGGTCACCTGACCGGATATGTTGTTGCCAGTG
>JBGQKF010000015.1:0-22274 GCA_041499435.1 Gammaproteobacteria bacterium | reverse complement strand
TGAACGAGACCGAGGAGACATCATGGCATCGAAGCCCCCGTTCAATCCGCTGACGCTCCACAGCCGGCGACATACCCCAGGGTGCGGGCTCATATCGCACACGGGCTCGCTGTCAACAACTTGGGCCGCTACGGCGGCAGTATGCGCATTGCGCGCACAGTGCTGCTGGCCGACCGGAATGAGCGCAGCACTAACAGCTTTCAGCCAATCAGAGGAGAATCATGATGCCGTATGTCCAATCCTCTCAGCGCAACGGCAGCTATCTTGGCTACGCACTTCTTTGTTTTTTCCTGGCATCCGGGTCCGGAGTCTAGTTCTCGATGCTTCCCCTACGACGCCGAACTTTTGAGCAGATCAGGGCAGTACTCGATGTCGGAGCCCCGAGCCTCAAGGTTCCAGCGCCGGGGTGATTGTTGCTCAAGAGCGACTGGAGTGTTTCCTGGTTGTACTTCGCGGATTCACAAAGTAAGTGCAACGGGTCTTTAAGGAGAATAGCTTATGAAACTACAGCGGAATTTTCTCCAACTGGCTCTTATCGTGTCGGGTGCGGTGGCGCATCTCGCCTCTGCCGATCCACTCAGTGCGCCAGGTATTTTGGTCACCGGCGATGGCAGCCAACATTTCAAACAGTGTTCGACTTGCCCCGATGAACCGGTGGTCGACTCAGACGTAAAAGGCGGCAACAACGTGGGCAGCGCCGAGACGACCGGCGCCGCCAACAATTCATTTTCGTGGCTCGCTGCAGGAACTTTGGTGGGCCCCAATGCCTTGCCCGTGCTCAAGGCGCGCGCCGAGGCGCAGAATCCCTCAATAGCGGACCCCTCCCTCGGTATCGGCACTGTATCCGCAGTCGCCAGCGCGCAAGGACTGCAGCTGTACCATTACTCGGGAACCGTGGCGGGCACCTACACGATCACCTTCACCGTGAACGGCTTACTGGATGGCGATGACGAAAGCATCGATGCTGGCCTTAGCGCATTTGGGTCTGAGTTCATCTCAAAGCCTGATGGCGGATTTCCTCACCCGCAGCTCGCATCGGCCCGTGTGTCCAAAACGGCATCGACCACCAATGGTTCCTTTGTCGATGGCCGTAGTATCACCTTTAGTGTGGGTGCAAACGACGACTTTTTCGTATCGGCATTTCTGATAGCTGACGCGCTCTTTGTTGACGCGCACAGTGTGACGGGTGCCGCAGACGCTTCGCATACGATGACCGCAAGCTTTACTGCGGGTGATGTCTCGCTGCTGACACCGGTCCCGGAGCCCTCGACCTACGGCATGATGCTGGTGGGGCTTGGCTTGCTCGGCTGCGCTGGATGGCGAAGGACGTCCTGACTGGGGCCTTTAATCTCGTACTCCGCGAGCGCGATCTCGAGAAACGGCCGCATGCTCTCGATGCCTGCGTTGTTGATCAGGATGTCGATACGTCCCCATTGTGCGAGGACCTTCTCGGCCATCGAATTGACGCTCGCTTGATCGCCGATATCGACGGTGACTGGCACGGCAGCGAATCCGTCGGCCTGGAGCTGCTTGGCGGTGTGATCGGCGGCATCCGCGCGCACGTCGGCCACGATCACTCGCGCGCCGCGCTGCGCGAGCGCCCGCGCGGTGGCTTCGCCGATGCCCGCGCCGCTGCCAGTCACGATCGCTACTTTGGGTTCCTGTGCCATGTTCAGTGTCCTAGCCTGAATAATTCATGAGCGGTAACGTGTCGCAGCCCGACTCGGAGTCCTTCATGAATTATCTAGGCTAGCGACGGCGTGCCGACGGCACGGCCTTCGCGCGCGGCCGGGGTGTTGGGGCATACGTGGCTGGTGCGCGCCGTTTCTTTGGGCTCGTTCTGTTGCTCGACGCGACTGGCGCGGTGCCGAGCGGCAGGGAGCTTTCCTTCAGCGTGCGCAGCACGAAACTCGACTTGCTGTGTCGAATGCCCGGGATGCGATACAACCGCTCGCGCAGCAACCGTTCGTAGTCGCGCGTATCGCGCACCGCAATGCGGATGTAGTAATCGTAGTCGCCGGACACAAGATAAGCTTCGAGCACCTCGGGAATCTCTTCGAGCGCGCGCCCGAACGCGTACAACGTCTCGTCGCTGTGGCTCTCCAGCGTGACCTGCACGATGACGGTGTCGCCCAGCCCGATAGCGAGCGGATCGACGCGCACGGTATAGCCCTGAATGACACCCTCCGTTTCCATACGCTTGATGCGCGTCCAGCATGGCGTCGAGGACAAGCCCACGCGCCTGCTGATCTCCTGCAGGCTGGCGCGCGCGTCCTCCTGCAGTATCATCAGGATCGCGAGGTCGAACTTGTCGATGGCCATAGTCTGACTACAAGGTCGGTCGATTCGGAAAGCAAAACCAAAAAGATGACGCAAAAGGCGCAAAAGGACGCAAAAGGACGCAAAGAGCGCAAAGGGATCAATTGGTCTTCATGTTGGCTTTCTTTTGCGGCCTTTGCGTCCCTTTGCGCTTTTTGCGTTATCAGTTCGGTTTTAGGAGCGTATCAGTGGCTTCTAAGCCGTCCGAAAGAAAATTATTCTACGCGGGTGCGGAGATGGCGGCAAAGAAGATGCATTTTCTGCGGCTCCCCGGTTACGATACAGGCGCGCTGCAGACACGATTGCAGCAGAGGTAGCGAGCGGCGGACCCACCGGTCCGACTGTTCGACGCGGGCGCAACCGGGCAAAATTCGGCTGTGCGCCTCGAGTACGAGTTCCAACAGGAGTCGGACATGCGGGAAGTAACGCTGGAGGACAAGTACATCCGTGATGAGGGTCGTATCTACCTCACCGGGATTCAGGCCCTGGTGCGCCTGGCTCTGGTGCAGCGGCGCCGTGATCAGGCGGCAGGCCTCAACACCGCCGGTTTTATCTCGGGGTACCGCGGCTCGCCGCTCGGCGGACTGGACCAGGCGCTGTGGAAGGCGAAAAAGCACCTGGAGGCGCATCACGTCAAGTTCGTACCCGGGGTGAACGAGGAGCTCGCCGCTACGGCGGTCTGGGGCACGCAGCAAGTGCGGCTCATCGGCGGGTCGGACTACGACGGCGTGTTCGCGCTCTGGTACGGCAAAGGCCCGGGTGTGGATCGCTGCGGCGACGTGTTCAAGCACATGAATTTCGCCGGCACTGCGCAGTATGGCGGCGTCCTGCTGGTCGCCGGCGATGATCACGGCGCCTATTCCTCGACGCTGCCGCATCAGAGCGACCACCTGTTCTCGGCATCGATGATCCCGGTGCTGTATCCGTGCAATGTGCAGGAGTACATCGAGCTCGGATTGCACGGCTGGGCGATGTCGCGTTTCTCGGGTTGCGCGGTGGGCTTCAAGGCGCTCGCCGATACGGTGGAATCCTCAGCATCGATCGAGGCCGATCTCTTGCGTGTCAAGACGCTGCTGCCGAAGAATTTCGCGATGCCCGCAGGCAGGCTCAACAACCGCCTGCTCTCAGACATGGTCGGCATCCAGGCGCGCAAGCAGGAAGCGCTGATGCAGGACTACAAGATCTACGCGGCGCTCGCCTACTCGCGAGCCAACCGGCTCAATCGCACGACCATCGACGCGCCCAATGCGCGGCTGGGCATCATCGCTTCGGGCAAATCGTATATGGACGTGCTGGAAGCGCTCGAAGAGCTCGGCATCACCGAAGACAATGCCGCGCAGATCGGCATTCGCCTCTTCAAGGTTTCCATGCCATGGCCGCTGGAGCCCGATGGCGTGCGTGAGTTTGCACGTGGCCTCGATGAAATCCTGGTGGTCGAGGAAAAGCGCCAGATGGTGGAGTACCAGTTGAAGGAGCAGCTCTACAACTGGCGCGCCGACGTGCGCCCGCGTGTGATCGGCAAGTTCGACGAGAAGGGCGAGTGGGTTGCCCCGCGCGGGGAATGGCTGCTGCCCGCGAAGGCGGACTTCTCGATCGCGCAGATCGCGCGCGTGATCGCCGGCAGAATCGCGCGCTTTCATCAAAGCGATCTCATCAAGGCGCGCCTGACTTTTCTGGAGGCTAAGGAAGCGGTGCTCAACAAAGCGGTGAACACGCCGCCGCGACCGGCGTACTACTGCTCGGGCTGCCCGCACAATACGTCGACCAAAGTGCCCGAAGGCAGCCTCGCCCTGGCGGGAATCGGCTGCCACGTGATGGCCACGGCGATCTATCCCGAGCACAACAAGACCATTTCTCAGATGGGTGGAGAAGGCGCACCCTGGATTGGTCAGGCGCCGTTTTCCAGGCTGCCACACATCTTCGCCAATCTCGGCGACGGCACGTACTACCACTCGGGCTCGCTTGCGATCCGCGCCGCGGTGGCCGCCAACGTCGACATGACGTACAAGATTCTCTACAACGATGCGGTGGCGATGACCGGCGGACAGCCGATCGACGGGCCGATTTCGGTGGCGATGATCGCGCAGCAGATGGCCGCTGAAGGTGTGAAACGCATCGCGCTGGTGAGCGAGGATCTCTCGCGCCATGCGGATCGTGCGCAATTACCTGCGCTGGTGACATTGCACGATCGCAAAGACCTCGATGCAGTCCAGCGTGAGTTGCGTGAAGTGAAAGGTGTGTCCGTGCTGATCTACGATCAGACCTGTGCGGCCGAGAAGCGCCGCCGCCGCAAGAAAGGCGAATTGCCCAAGCCCACGCAGCGCATCTTTATCAACGAGGCGGTGTGTGAGGGGTGCGGCGATTGCGGTGTGCAGTCGAACTGCACTTCGATTCTGCCGGTGGAAACCGAGCTGGGGCGCAAGCGCGCGATCGATCAATCGTCGTGCAACCAGGATTACTCCTGCGTGAAAGGCTTCTGTCCGAGTTTCGTCACGGTCGAGGGCGGTATGCCGAAGAAATCGCGAGCCGCGCAACAAAAGGATGCAGCGCCGCGCGAGCCGCTGCCGCAGCCGGCGATCGCGGCTTTGCAAGGCACGACTTACAACATCCTCATCACCGGCATCGGCGGCACGGGTGTGATCACCGTAGGCGCCCTGCTCGGCATGGCGGCGCACCTGGAGGGCAAGGGCATCTCCGCGCTGGACATGACCGGCATGTCGCAGAAGAACGGAGCCGTGACCTCGCATGTGCGCATCGCCCACCATCCCGATGACATTCGCGCTCAGTGCATCGCCACCGGAGAAGCGGATCTGATCCTCGGCTGCGACATACTGACCGCTGGCGGCTTTGATGCGATCGCCAAGACGCGTCCCGGCCGCACCGTTGCCGTAATCAACCTGCATCAACAGCCGCCGGGTCAGTTTGCGCAGAATCCGGACTGGCAGTTCCCGCTCGAGGAGATCCGTGCACTGATCAACGAGTCGGTCGACGGCCGTGCGCATTTCGTAGATGCAACGCGGCTGGCGACGGCGCTCTTGGGTGACTCGATTGCGACGAACTTGTTCATGGTCGGTTTCGCGTTCCAGAAAGGCCTGATCCCGCTCACTGAGGCCTCGATCTTGCGTGCGATCGAGCTGAACGGGGTAGCGGCGGAGCAGAACAAGCAGGCGTTCGAGTGGGGACGCCGCGCGGTGGTGGATCTCGTGGAGGTCGAGCGCATTGCATTCCCGGCCAGGCCGGTCGTGGTGCAGATGCCGCAAAATCTGCAGAGCCTGGTGCGCCGACGCGTTGCTCTGCTCACCGAATACCAGAACGCGGCCTACGCCAGGCGCTACGAGTCCTTCGTCGATGCGGTGCGTGCCGCCGAGGCGAAGGTGAGCGCAGGCGATGCGCTCGCCAAGGCGGTCGCCCGGTACCTGTTCAAGCTGATGGCCTACAAGGACGAATACGAGGTCGCCCGGCTCTATGCAGACGGCGAGTTCGAGAAGCGGCTGCAAGAAACCTTCGAAGGGACGTTCACCGTCAAGTACAATCTAGCTGCGCCGCTGCTGGCGCAGCGCGATGCGCAGGGCCGGCTGATGAAGCGGCAGTATGGGTCCTGGATGCGGGTCGCGTTCACGGTGCTGGCGAAGCTCAAGTTCCTACGGGGCAGTGCGCTGGACGTGTTCGGGCGGACTCAGGAGCGGCGTATGGAGCGCCAATTGATTGCCGACTATGAGCGATCGCTATCCGCCGCGCTCGCTAATCTGACGGCCGACAACCTGGCGCGGGCGGTGGAGCTTGCCAGCCTGCCCGAGCAGATTCGCGGCTTCGGCCACGTAAAGGCGGCGAGCGTGGATAAGGCCCGGGCGCGATGGCGGGAGCTGGACCAGATGCTCGGTGGAGCCGGCGCGGCAGCCGCCCCCGTGAAGGCCGCCTGAGGTGAGTTATCTGTGCTCTATCGAAGCCGCCTTCGCAGTGCGGCTGACGAATAGGAGATGGCAATGACCGATCTGTCCACCGCACCGTCTTCGAAGCGCACCGCCGAGCGCCATGCCGCGGTGCGTTTCGTCACCGCGGCGTCGCTGTTCGATGGCCATGATGCCTCGATCAACATCATCCGCCGCATGCTGCAGGCGAGCGGAGCGGAAGTGATCCACCTCGGACACAATCGCTCGGTCGATGAGATCGTCACGGCTGCGCTGCAGGAGGATGCGCACGGCATAGCGGTGAGCTCCTATCAGGGCGGGCACATCGAGTTCTTCAAGTACATGCTGGATCTGCTGCGGGAACGCGGCGGCGCTCACATCAAGGTGTTCGGCGGCGGCGGTGGGGTCATCGTGACCTCGGAGATTCAGGAGCTGGAAGCCTACGGCGTGGCGAAGATCTATGCGCCGGAGGACGGCGCCAAAATGGGTCTGCAGGGCATGATCGACGACATGGTCAAGCGCGCGCGCAGCAATCTGAACGCGCCACCGCCGGCTGCGCTGGACGCTCTGCTTGCGGGCGATCGCATCGCGCTCGCCAGGACCATCACTGCACTCGAGGCGCGCACGCTCGCGGACGATCTGCGCCAGAAGCTGATGCAGCATGCGGGCAGTCTCAAGGTGCCCGTTTTGGGCGTCACTGGAACTGGCGGCTCGGGCAAGTCCTCTCTGACCGACGAGCTGATCCGCCGTTTTCGCCTCGATCAAGAGGAGCGGCTCCAGATCGCGGTGATCGCGATCGACCCCTCGCGGCGCAAGACCGGCGGCGCGCTGCTGGGTGATCGCATTCGCATGAATGCGATCAACAGCCCGAAGATCTACATGCGCTCGCTCGCCACCCGCCAGACCGGCAGCGAGATCTCAGCCGCGCTGCCCGAGATCGTCGCGGCCTGCAAATGCGCGGGCTTCGATCTGATCATCGTCGAGACCTCGGGCATTGGCCAGGGTGACGCGGCGATCGTGCCGCACGTTGGCACATCGTTGTATGTGATGACGCCGGAGTACGGCGCGGCGAGCCAGCTCGAGAAGATCGACATGCTGGATTTCGCCGACTTCGTCGCGATCAACAAGTTCGATCGGCGCGGCGCGGACGATGCGCTGCGCGATGTGTCCAAGCAGTTCCAGCGCAACCGGCAGGCGTTCGGCAGCGCGCCCGACAAGATGCCGGTATTTGGTACGGTGGCCTCGCGCTTCAACGACGATGGCGTCACCGCGCTGTACCAGGCGATTGCTGCGCAGCTCGCAGGCAAAGGGCTGGAGCTCACGCCGGGGCGCCTCCCGAAATTGAGCGTCCGCGCATCGTCGCGCGCAACCAGCATCGTGCCGCCGGCGCGGGCCCGTTATCTGGCGGAGATCGCCGAGAGCGTACGCGGCTATCACAAGCACACCCGCGAGCAGGTCGCGATAGCCCGCGAGCGCCAGCAGTTGCGCGGCGCAAAGGCGTTGCTCGAAAAGGAATGCAAGGAGCACAACGCCAACCTCGACCAACTCATCTCCACTCGCAACGCCAGGCTCGACTCGAGCGCCCGGAAGCTGCTCGAGATGTGGCCCGATATGCAGAAGGCCTATTCGGGCGATGAGTACGTGGTGCGCATCTGCGGCAAGGAAGTGCGCACCGCGCTCACCTACACCAGTCTTTCGGGTACGCGGATCCGCAAGGTGGCGTTGCCGCGCTATCAGGACGAGGCCGAGCTGCTCAAGTGGCTGATGCTGGAGAACGTTCCGGGTTCGTTTCCGTTCACCGCCGGCGTGTTTGCGTTCAAGCGCGAGAACGAGGATCCGACGCGCATGTTCGCGGGCGAGGGCGATCCGTTTCGCACCAACCGGCGCTTCCATCTGCTGTCCAAGGACATGCCGGCCAAGCGTCTGTCCACCGCGTTCGATTCGGTGACGCTGTATGGCTTCGAGCCCGACCTGCGCCCCGACATCTACGGCAAGGTGGGCAACTCCGGCGTGTCGATCGCCACGCTCGAGGACATGAAGGTGCTGTACTCCGGCTTCGACCTGTGCGACCCGTCGACTTCGGTGTCGATGACTATCAACGGGCCGGCTCCGAGTCTGCTCGCGATGTTCATGAACACCGCCATCAATCAGCAGCTCGATAAGTTTCGCAAAGACAACGGCCGCGAGCCCACCGAGGACGAGGCGGAAAAGATCCGCGCATGGACGCTGGAGACGGTGCGCGGCACCGTGCAGGCCGATATTCTCAAGGAAGACCAGGGCCAGAACACCTGCATTTTCTCGACCGAGTTCAGCCTGAAGGTGATGGGCGATATTCAGGACTACTTCATTCATCACCGCGTGAAGAACTTCTATTCCGTGTCGATCTCGGGCTACCACATCGCCGAAGCGGGCGCCAATCCGATCAGCCAGCTCGCGTTCACGCTCGCCAACGGCTTCACCTTCGTCGAGACCTATCTGACGCATAACATACACATCGACGACTTCGCCCCAAACCTGTCGTTTTTCTTCAGCAACGGCATGGATCCCGAATACAGCGTGATCGGGCGCGTGGCGCGCCGCATCTGGGCGATGGCGATGAAGCATCGATACGGCGCCAACGAGCGTTCGCAGAAGCTCAAATATCACTGCCAGACTTCGGGCCGCTCGCTGCATGCGCAGGAGGTTCAGTTCAACGACATCCGCACCACGCTGCAGGCGCTGATCGCAACTTATGACAACGCGAATTCGCTGCACACGAATGCCTACGATGAGGCGATCACCACGCCCACCGAAGAGAGCGTGCGCCGGGCCATGGCGATCCAGCTCATCATCAACCGCGAATGGGGACTCGCCAAGAACGAGAATCCCAGTCAGGGCTCGTTCATAATCGAAGAGCTGACCGAGTTGGTGGAAGAGGCGGTGTTGCAGGAGTTCGAGGCGCTCTCCGAGCGCGGTGGTGTGCTCGGCGCGATGGAGCTCGGCTACCAGCGTGGCAAGATTCAGGAGGAGTCGCTCTACTACGAGCACAAGAAGCACGACGGCTCCTATCCGCTGATCGGCGTCAACACGTTCCGCAATCCGCATGGGGACGCAGGGCCTGGGCGGCTCGAGCTGATCCGCTCGACCGACGAGGAGAAGCAGAGCCAGCTCAAGCGGCTGCACGAGTTCCATGAGCGCAACAAACTCACAAGCGGCCCGATGCTCAAGCGGCTGCAACAGGCTGTGATCGATAACCAGAACGTGTTCGCCGTGCTGATCGATGCCGTGCGCATATGCTCGCTTGGCCAGATCACGCATGCCCTGTTCGAGGTGGGCGGACAATATCGCCGTTCCATGTAGGCCCAAACCACCCCGGTCGCGCACGTAAGACTTGATCAGAGCTTCCCTACAATAATGAATCGAATCGGACTTGCTTCGACCACGCCACCGATGGACAAAGAAAGCCTCTTCTCGAAGACCGGCAAAGGCTTGCTCGAGATCAAGAGCAAGAGCAACCGTTTGTCGCGGGAACACGTGCGCGTCTTGACCCTGGTAGACGGTAAGGCGAGGTTCAGCGATATCGCCGCGCAGACCCGCATGCCGGAGCCTGACCTGCGAAAGATCGTCACGCAACTGTGCGATGGCGGGTTCATCAAGGAGTTGCCCGTCACCGGATCAAACGCTGGCCTGAGATCAAGCGCGGGCGACAGCGCTGCTTCCGAGGAAGACGATCTGGACTTCACCGGGGTCCTGGGTCCGGCGAAACCGACGGCGTCTCAGGTCGACAGCGGAGCGGTGAAAGCGCCTTCCGGCGTGCAAGCGTTGCGTGCGCCTGAGGTGCGACCAGTACCAGATGGGGAAGCGGCAGGAAAGCGTCCTGATACACAGGGCAACCCCGAGTCTCCCCATCCGGGCGTGGCCGCTCCGAGCAAGAGCGCTGTCACTCCTGCCTCAGCGCCGCCGCCGGTGACGGCGTTCGATTTCGATGCCGAGTTGGCAGCGTCGAAGCGGGCTCAGAGTGAGCCGAGCGAGTCGCCGGGTCCACGACAAGAGGCAGCTCGCCCAGTCGTGGAGCAGCCGGTGCCGCCGGTCGTCCCCAAACCAGCTCCCCCACCGGCTGTCGCAGCCGCCGGTCCGCGTCTCGAGGAGCCTGATGCAACGACAGGTGAGGATGCGACGGAAGCCTTCGAGCGACTCCGCCGGCAAGCCGAACAGCACGCGCGCGAAGAGGCCATTCGTATCCAGCAGGAAATGAAAGAGCGGCGTGCGCGGGCTTCGCGCAAACCCAAATAGCATGCGATTTCTGCGCGGCGAAACGGCAGCTTCCATGGCCGGCCTAATGCGCCCGCCGTCTCGAGCTCACTCAGAACTCCAGGACCGCATATCCGTTGTTCTGATACGTGATCAGCGTGATGAACGCCTCGGCGGCAAGGGTAGCGTCGGGAGACAGCGTATGCGGATCGATTTTCATCGCGCCGATGAATTGCGAGCACACCAGGATTTCTGCGCCCGTGCGCCTCAGCGCCGCGAGCATCGGCAGATTTGGGTTGTTCATACCGAACTTCGCCTGATAGCTGGCATTGTCGAGCAGCGCGTCCACCGCGGGGCCGTGGAAGATCAACGCGAATCGAGTGCTGGCGGCAGCAACACCCTGGCCGCGCAACGCGCTCAGATCGGTGGCAGCGAACAGCACACCATCGGCCAGCTGATCCGGTTTGGGAGCAGCCTGCGTGACGTTGAAGATCACCTTGTAGACCCGTCCCTTGTCAGGTGCAGCCACGGCGCCCGGGATTGGCACGTAAGGCAGCGCTCCTGGAATCATCGCCGGCACCGGCGCTGGCGGCTCTGCGCACACAACGGCGACTACCGGCAGCATGGTCATGGCTAGATAAATTGCGCACCATCTCATGTGTCTCCTCCCTTGGCATATCATTCAACCGGCTCATTGCCCCACGCGTGCTTTAACGCGTGAGTGCAACGTTAAGCGCTAGCCGCCGGGGAGGACATCCTTCCGATCGACCATTCTGAGATTGAAGCGCGACGAGACAAAAATAGTCAGGATTGATCATGCAGCCCACTGTGCGCGTGGGCTAAACTTGGTGCGCGGCCGCGTCGGGTCGCCAAAGAGGATCGCAAGGCATGCCGATGTTTCTGGTCGAACGCAATTTCGCCGAGCGCATGGAGCTCGGCGCCGATGAAGCGCGCGCCCTGATGGCGGTCAATGCCGATGTCGGGATCACGTGGCTGTTCTCATTCCTGAGAGCCGATCAGAAAAAGACCTATTGCCTCTACGAGGCGGCCTCTGCCGAGCCGATTCGAGAGGCCGCGCGCCGGGCGGGAATACCGGTGGATCCTTCATGAACCATCCGGGCTAGAGCAGCCCATGGCGTGCGGCGAAGATCGCCGCCTCCGTGCGATTGGCGCTACCGAGCTTGGCGAGAATGCTGCGCACATGATTGGCCACGGTATTGGGACTGCGAAACATTTCATCGGCGATCTGCTGATTGCTCTTGCCGGCGGCGATCAAACGCAGCACTTGTGCTTCACGACGGCTCAAGCCGCCGGGATAAGCCGCCTCCAGCGAGCGCGGCTTGAGCTTTAGCTCGAGCTGCGAGACTCGATCTTGCAAGCGGGCCATGCCGAGTTGATCAGCGATCTGTCGTGCGCTCTCGAGGAGCACGCCGGCCCGTAGCGCGTCGTTCTTGTCACCGCGTTCCAGCAACATCGCCGAGTACTCGTATTGCGTACTCGCCAGCCAAGGCAGATTTGCTTGCCGCTCACACATTGCGAGCGCCGCATCGAAGTGGCCTCGCGCGCGGTCCCATCGTCCCATGACCGCGCACAGCATGCCTAGAAAGCGATCCACGGGGCCATAGCACACCACCACGGAGCCGGCCACCACGTTGCGACCGCTCCACGGAGCGAGCATTGCATACAGCTTGGCTGCCGGCGCCGGTTCTCTCACCAGCGCGCAGGTTTCTGCCAGGTAGGTGATGCATACCAGCCAGAGGCTGTCATGCGCGACCGACTGGAATTGTCGAGCGGCGAGCTGCGTGAGCCTGGATCTGGCTTCCTCGATCTTGCCGATCTCGGCCAGGACCAGAGCGAGCGCCGGCTGCCATGCGGCGCTGTCGGGTGTGCCCTCCACAAACTGCTTCACCAGCGGAGCAAGTTGTGGCAGCTCGCCGCGCTCGCGTGCGATGGTAAACATCTGCATCCCATAGGCGCCGGAGGCATCCAGTCCGGGTAGAGGCGCGCCCAACTTGAAGGCCGCGCGAGCAAGCGCTTCAGCATCACCGAATCGGCCAGCCGCAAGTGCTTGTGCCGCGCGCATGGAAACGGCGTGATAGCGATGGAAAGGTTGCTGCAAATCTTCCGCGAGCTGAGCGAAGTGTTGCAACTCTGCAGCGAAACCGTTGAGATCGCCGATGGCAAGGAGCAGATGCAGCCGGAACGCGCTGGCATCCAGCGTCTGCTCCACCGTGCCGCTGCGCTGGGCTACCGCTAGCGCTTCGTGGGCGGTCGTAAGGATCGTCTCCAGCTCTGCCGACTCCCAAAGCAGCCAGAATCGGCTGCGCAACGCGACTTGCAAAGCTTGCGGATCACCGAGTCGGCGGGCGAGCTGCAGCGTTTGCTCGTGCAGCGCGCGCGCAGAATCGGGCATGCCGGCGAATACCTGTGCGCGAACCAGCGCGCTCTGCAACTTGGCGCGCGTGAGCTCGTCCGTCTCGTCGTTTAGACCGAGCGATAGCTGCAGGAGCTCCACCGCGCAGTGGCCTTCCAATCCGAGCCTCCAGGCCGCTTCTTCGAATTCGATCGCGGCCTGCGCCAGATCGCTCACCATGCCCAGATGTGCGGCCTCTGTGGCTGCCTCCCGCAGCGGCTCGACCGCATGCAGCATCTGCCCCGCCTTGATGCGCGCACTGCCCAAAGCGATCAGCAGTTTGCAGCGTAACTTCGCATCGGGCGCTGCAGTCGCCTGCAATGCATCGAGCGCCAGAGCAAAGCAGCGGGACGCTTCTTCGTACGCGTGCTGTGCGTGCGCATCTTCTGCGGCGGCGATGGCATACGAGAGTGCCTTCTCAGTGGAGCCGACTGGCAGAGCAGAGATGAAGTGGTGCGCGAGAAGCGACAAATACGGAGCAAGACGATGGCGGTGGTCCGCCTCCAGCGCAAGCCCGATGCGCTCGTGCAGCCGGGCGCGTTCGAGCACCGGCAGCTCGTCGTAGAGCGTGTCCCGTGTCAATACGTGCCCGAACTGAAAGCACGCCGCCTCATTCGACGGTTCGATCAGATGTGCGCGCTGCGCTTCGTCCAATGCACGCAGCAGCTCACTCCTCGAGTCATCTGCAAGCGCCCGCTGCAGCAACCGCACGCTGAAACTACTGCCGATGACTGCTGCGGCTTGGAGCGCACGCTGTGCACCGGACGACACGCTTTGCAACCGGGCAGCGATAAACGCACGAATACCTCCGGGTACATGCCAGGAGCTTTCCAGCGGGATGCTCGAAGTCAGCCTGCCCTCCCGGGCGAAGTAGTGCGCAACTTCTAAAACGAAGAGGGGGTTGCCAGCGGTTTTGTTCTGGACGAAGGCGATCGCCGCCGGCGTGGCGGGGATGCCGGCGGCCGCCTCGACGAGCTCGATGATGTGCTGGGAGTGCAGCCCGGCGAGCGTCATTCGCTGCACGATGGACTTGCGCTGCAGCTCGCTTTGCAGAGTGCGCAAGGGATGCAGCGCGGTCTGGTCGCTGTCGCGGAAAGTAGCGACGATGAGGATACGCGCACCCCCCACCTCGGCGGCGACGAACTCCAGCAGGCGCAAGGAAGCCGCGTCGGCCCAGTGCAGATCCTCGAATATCAGCAACAACGGTTGTGCCGCCGCGGCGCGCATCCAAAACTGCGCAATGGCATCGAACGTGCGAAAGCGCGCCTGTGCCGGATCGGAGAGTGGCATCGGCGCAGGCACCCCGGGCAACCGCTCTTTCAGCTCAGCACACAGCTCGGCAACACAGCCGGCTCCGCTCCCGAGCGTGACGCACAGCGCATCGTCATCCTGGCATTGCGCGAATTGTCGCGTGATCTGAATCCACGGCCAGTACGCAGGGGCTCCGGAGTCCTCGAAACACCTGCCCCATAGCACCAGCGCACCGCGTTGCGCCGCGATCTCCGCGAACGCGCGTGCGATGGCACTCTTGCCGATCCCCGGCTCGCCTGTGAGCAAGACTGCTTGTGATCGTCCCGATCGTGCGCCGGTAAGCGCCGCACACAGCGCCGCCAGCTCGGCTTCCCGGCCGATGAGGCCGTGCATGCAGCCTGGATATTTCATGCAGATGCTCCGGATCGAACGAGACCTTCGATTTACACGCGCTTGTGAGAGCCGTGGCGGAGCCGCTCAGGCGTTGCCGATGTCCAGCGTCGTCACGCGACGCAGCTCGCGTGGATACTGGGTGTCGGCGAATGGGCGCGCGCGATGCATGGTGCAGCGATTGTCCCAGATCACCAGGTCGCCGACGCGCCAGGTATGGCGATAGACGAACTCGCGCTGTGTGGCGTGCTCGATCAGATCGTGCAGCAGCAGACGGCCTTCGGGCAGAGGCCAGTCCACGATGCGGGAGGCGTGCGAAGCGAGATACAGCGATCGCCGCCCGCTGCGCGGGATCGTGCGCACGAGGGGATGCACTGCGCCGTGCAGCCGATCCTGCTCCTCCTGCGAGAACTCGAAGCCCAGCGTCTGGCGTGAATAGGCGATCGAGTGATGGACACGCAGTGGCTCCAGCGTCCCCCTGGTTTGTGCATCGAGTGCATCGTACGCCGCTCGCATGTCAGCGAACTCGGTGTCGGCTGCGACTGGTGGCACCACCCGCGCCGAGAGCATCGAGTAGCGGCCCGGGGGATCCTGGAATGATGCATCGGTATGCCAGAGGCGATTGCCCAACGCGTACATGCGGCGGCGATCGCCGGCTTGCAGCACGCCGCCGCTTTCATCGACATTGGAGATATCGGCGAGCGCCTCATTGCCGAAGCGATTTTTGCCCAGCACCGCCGCGCCAGTCTTGGCGTGCAGCACGCCGTCGAGGCGCTGCGCGAAGGCGAGCTGCTCATCGTCCGTGAATGGCTGGTCGCGGAACACCAGTACCGCATACTGATCCATGCCCGCGCGGATCTGTGCGAGCGCCTCGGGGTCGTGCGCAGCACGCAGATCCACGGAGCTCGCCTCGGCGGCGAAGAGCGGGTGCAGCTTGCGGAAGGTGAGGGCCATTTCTGGCTTCCAAGCGTGAAACGGTTTCCGGAAATTTACCACACCGCGCGCGTCGCCACTTGCCGCCAAAAACGCGGAACCGGCGTCCAGCATTGCGCTGGTGCCTGCACACTTACCTTCTGGTCCATGTGCAGGGCCGGGCCGCGTACTGTGGCTACCTGCCGACAGCGCGCAGCAACAAGCCGCGGCAACTCTTTTGTTTCAATGTTTTGATCTGCGACAGGAAAGGTCATTGAATTTCAGACAAAACACTGCGACGATGACGCTGCAATTGCGGGCCGACAGAGCTCGCCTCCTATATCTTTAGACATACTAAAGTCGCCTTGACCGGCGCCGTAATTTTCTTAATACCGAGTCGAGGGCCCATCAGCACGTACCGTGCGAGGGACCCGAGCTTTGCTCAGGAGCTCGAGCGTTGCAGAAGAATTCAAGCATGGAAGCGAGAGCGATTCGCGTGCTGATGCTGGAGGACGAGGCGACCGATGCCCAGCTTTGCGAGCGCGAACTGCGGCGTGGCGCATTCGACCTGACCTGCCACACGGTTGACTCGCGCGAAGCATTCGAGCGGGCGCTGGAGCAGTTCAATCCCGATGTGATCCTGTCCGACGTGTCGCTGCCGCGCTTCAACGGCATGGAGGCGCTCGATCTGGTACGCACGCGCATGCCTGAAATCCCGTTCATCTTCGTGTCCGGCACCATTGGCGAAGACCGCGCCGCGGAAGCCCTGCGGCGCGGCGCCACCGACTACGTTCTCAAGCAGCGCCTGCAGCGCCTGGTGCCGGTGGTGACGCGCGCGATCGAAGAGGCTGCGCAGCGCACCGCGCGCCGCGGAGCCGAGCAGGAGCTCGCGCTTACGCGCGAGCGGCTCGATGTCATCATCTCTTCGCTGGTCGACGTGGTCTGGTCGGCTCGGGCTTCTCCGCGCCAGACGTTGTATGTGAGCGCCGCCACCGAAGCGATCTATCAGCGCTCGCCGGCGGAGTTCTACGCCAACCCCGGCTTATGGATGCAGGTGATCCATCCGGACGACCGACCGCAAGTGCAAAGCGCCTGGAACAAGGCGCTTCGTGGCGAGCTGTTCGAAGCCGAATATCGCATCGTGCGGCCCGACGGCGAGGTCCGCTGGATTCACGACCGCGGCACTCCGTTCCATGGCCCGGACGGCAACGTGGTGCGCGTCGACGGTCTGGCACGCGATGTCACGCAGCGGCGCATGCAGCAGGTCAAGATCGACCGCCTCACGCGCATTCGCGACGTGCTGACCAGCATCAACGCCGCAATCGTGCGTATCCGCGATCGCCAGCATTTGTTCGAAGATACCTGTCGCATCGCAGTCGAGCACGGTCGTTTCAAGATGGCGTGGATCGGCGTCGCGCAACCAAGCGGTAAGAAGTCCACCCCGGTGGCCTGGTATGGCGACGATCACGGCTATCTCGAGGAGGTCGCCGAGTCGCTGCGCACGATGCACGAGGACCCTGGTATCGCGGCGCGTGTGCTGCACGAACACAATGCGGTAGTCATCAACGATATCGCGGCCGATCCGCGCGTCGTATTCAAGGCGGCGGCGCTCAAGCGCGGGTTTCGCTCCTGCGTGGTGATGCCGCTCATGGTCGATCAGGAATGCGCCGGCGTGCTCACGCTCTATTCGGCGGAGACCAACGTCTTCGATCAAGACGAGATGCGGCTGCTCGACGATCTGTCCGGCGATATCGGGCTCGCCATGGCCTACATCGACAAGGAAGAGAAGCTCAATTTTCTCGCCTACTATGACGCGCTCACCGGACTGTGCAACCGCGCGGTGCTGGTGCAACGTCTGAAGCAGGAGCTCACGTACGCGCACCGGCGTAACCGCCGCGCGGCCGTACTGTTCATCGATCTCGACAACTTCAAATGGATCAACGACAGCCTCGGTCACAGCGCCGGCGACAAGCTGCTGGTCAGCGTCGCCTCACGCCTGCAGCATGCGGTCCGCGAGGAAGACACGGTCGCGCGCCTGGGCGGGGATGAATTCGTCATGGTGCTTGCCGATCAGGAGCCGGGCGACAATCTGTCGGCTGCGGTGGAGCGTATTCTCGCTACGGTGGCGCGTCCTGTGCAGCTCGACGCCGGTCAGGTGGACGTGAGCTGCAGCATCGGCGTGAGCCTGTACCCGGACGACGGCGGCGATGCAGAGACGTTGATCAAAAATGCCGACGTGGCGATGTATCGCGCCAAGGAGCTGGGGCGCAACAATTTCCAGTTCTTCGAACGACAGATGAACGTGCGTGTCAACGAGCGCATCGACCTGCAGAGGCGGCTCAAGCGCGCGCTCGAGCAGGACGAGCTCTTTCTGCACTATCAGCCGCAGTTCTCACTGCGCACCGGCGCGATGGTCGCAGCCGAGGCGCTCGTGCGCTGGGACGATGTGACGCTCGGCTCGGTGCCGCCGGATCGATTCATTCCGCTCGCGGAAGATGCGGGGCTGATGGTGCCGCTCGGGGAGTGGATCCTGCGCAGCGCCTGCAGGCAGATGAAAGCATGGCAAGATAACGGGCTCGGGCTGCAGCGTATCGCCGTGAATCTATCGGCTCGGCAGCTCCGGGGCGTTGAGTTCGCCGCGGCCGTGGAGAGCATCCTGAGCGAGATCGGTCTGCCGGCGCACCGCCTGGAGATGGAGCTCACCGAGAGCGTGCTCATGCAGCAGGCAGATGCTACTGTGGCGACGCTGCATGCGCTCAAGGCCATGGGTATTGCGCTCACCATCGACGACTTTGGCACCGGCTATTCGAGCTTGAGCTTCCTCAAGCGTTTCCCGGTATCGCGGCTCAAGATCGACCGCGCATTCGTGCGCGATATCGCCACGGACGCACACGATGCAGCGATCGCCAGAGGCATCATTGCCCTTGCACACAGCGTGGGACTGGGCGTCGTCGCCGAAGGCGTGGAAACCGAGGAGCAGTTGCGCGTGCTGCGTCACGGCGGGTGTGACGAGGCCCAGGGTCACCATCTGGCCGTGGCCGGTTCTGCCGCAGCGCTGAGCGCATACGCCACGCACGCGGTCGAGCGGCCTTGATCGCTTCTTGAAATCGATTAGCCTGCGTTGCACTGAAGCGGTGATCAGGCACACGCAACGTGCGCTCAATCCGTGGGACCACTGTGCATCTCCCGCGGGTCGACTCCGATCAGGCGCGAAATCCTCACCGGGACGTCCGGGCGCTGCAATTGCGTGACGCGCTCCTGCAGTTGCGACTCCTTGACGGTGAAGCGCAGGCGCAGCCGGACATACTCAGCCCATGAGGCGATGACGAAGCGCTCGACGAAGCGCTCCGCGTCCTCGAGATCCCGAAACAGACGCCAGGCGATCGCGCCGTTGCGCCGCCGTGTCGGCTCCGCGGAGTAAATGGCGTGCAGAAATGCCTCGCGATTTTCGGGCGCGATGCGATATTCGATCTGGATCAGCACCGGCCCGTCGTCCGGCATCGGCTCGGCGGTGACCGCGAGCTCGGGCAGCTGCACGCCAGGCCTCATGTCCGCTTCGTGTCCAAGCGCGACCCGCACGCGCCGGTTCACCACGAGCAGCAGCACCATCAGTACCGCCGCCGCGGCGAGCGCGATGCGGATGCTCGCGATCTGCGCGATCGTTCCCCAGATGGCGCTTCCCGATGCGAGGCTCGCCTGCATCGCGACCAGATTCATCGCCAGTGCGCGCGCCCGCACCCAGGCCGGCGCGGAGCTCTGCGTCCCCGCTGACAAGCTCGCCAGTACGCTTACCCACCCCGCACCCGCTGCGCAGATGCCTACGATCGCCAACGCCAGTAGCGGGGTGGCTGCGACCAGCAGCATCGCGGTCCCGAACACCAGGACGCTGGCATTGACCAGTGTGTTGAGCGAGACGTGCTGCAGATGGCGAGGGATGGAAATGGCGCCGGCGACTGCACCCGCACCGAAGACGCCGGACAGCAGACCGAAGCCGCCGGCGCCCATCGCGAACTCGTCGCGTGCGATGACCGGTAGCAGCGCCCACAGTGCGCTGGCGCAGAAGCTGAAGCTCATGTTTCGCAACAGCAGAGCGCGCAACGCGGGCGAGTGGCGGACATAGCGAATCCCGGCCTGGATTCCCGACAGCAGCGTCTCCGGAATGCCGGGCATGGCCGGTGCACGGCGACGCCAGTTGCGCACGGCCACAATCATGCCCGCGAACAGCAGGGCGCTGGCAAGCAGTGCGCTGCCGGAGCCAACCCACGCTGTCAATGCGCCCGCGATCGCCGGCCCGATCGCGCGCGAGACGTTGAACGCAACCGCTCCAAGAGCGACGGCCGGCGGCAGCTCCGCATGCGGCACGAGATCGTTGATCATCGCCTGCTGCGTGGGCAGGTAGAAGGTGAAGGCAGCGCCGATGAGAAACGTGAGCGCGAGCAAAGTGGCAGGGCTGATGGCGCCGGCGAGCGTCGCGGCCGCCAGCACGACGGTGGTCGCGAACAACATGATCTGCGACACCATGAGCAGGCGCCGTCGGTCGACGATGTCAGCGAGCGCCCCGGCAGCCAGTCCGAAAACGAGCGAGGGCAGGGTGCTCGCGGTTTGCACGAGCGCGACCATCAGCGCCGATGGCGTGAGCGTTGCCATCAGCCAGGCGGCGATGGTGGCCTGCATCGTATAACCGAGCGCGGTGCCGATCGAACCGAAGTAGAAGCGGCGAAATCGCAGATGTCGCAGTGGCGATGCGCGCAGCAGGCGGGTGAACAGCTCGACAGCGAGGCTTTGCATGACACAAGTCTAACCGGACTTGAGTGACGCTGAGGAAAATCTACGCGATCTACGCGTCATGCCGTGCAGATCGCACGCAAAGCTCACTCAGGGGACGGCGCGTTCTGCGCTTTCGGTCGAGAGAGGAATGCGGGGGCTATGCGAAGAGGCGCTACTGCGCGCCACGACGATTCGGGCTTTGCGTATCCCGGTCCGCGGAGCTCGGTGGCGGAGCCGCCTGCTTGGGCGGCGCCACCTGGGTCTTGGCGACGTCGCTTCGGGCTTGCTCGATCAGCGCGGCGCAGTTGCTGTCCTTCGCGCCACCGGGGTCCACCAGCGCGAGGAGCGAAGCCACCGGTGTCAGCAATGTGCCCAGTGCGACTGCCGCGCCGACGCGCAGCGCCACCGGGCCTGCTTCCGGGCGGACCTGTGGATGTTTGAATGTGCCGCCGATACGAATCGGCCCCCGCAGCGCGAAGAGGCTCGGGCGCTTCGAGTGCGCAACCAGTCGCAGCCGATACTGTTCGTCGGTGAGATCGATATCGCCTTCGGCGGTGATTTTCTCCTCCGATGAGTCGACTACGAACAGATCGGGTGCGAGCGTGCCATTGCGCAGGCTCGCATGCATTACGCCGCAATAGACCGGCGCGTTTGGATCTCCACGCAGCAGATAGCGGGTCGCGTTGGCGAGATCCAGATTGGTGAGCACCAGTGCCAGCGTACTTGCGCGACCTTGCGACATGATCAGCGCAATCTCGCCATTGGCAGATGCCGCCATCTGAGCGATCGAATTGCCCTTGGTGGCGACTTTCGCGCGGCCGCCGAGCTTGCCGGCACTGCCCTCACCTTTCTTGAGTGTGGGCCAGAGCTCTTTGACTTCGAGATTCTTCACCGTTGCATCGAGGTCGGCCTGGGCCACATCTCGACTGGCATCCAGAGCGATTGCCAAGGTGACCTCACCGCTCGCGACACCGAAATCAAGCGGCTTCAACGTGAGCTTGCCATGCTCCAGCTTGAGATCCGCTTTGATGTTATCAAGGGGTAGGTCCTGCGTAATGATGCTCTCGCCTTTGAATTTGACTGTCGCATCGATCTTATGCAGGGCTTGCAGGTTGTAGGGTTTGTCCGGTAATACTCTGCCGGTTTCCTGCCGCTTTTGCGCCTCGCGCTGCTGTGCGGCCGGCTGCGGCTTGCCTTTGGCTGACGGCGGTGCACCGAGGAAGCCCGCGAGATCCTTGTAGTCGAGGCGCTTCGACGTCACGTCCGCATTCAGCGCAGGGCGCGGGCCGCCGATGTCGACGGAAACAATACCGTGAACATCGCTGCTTCCCACCCGCCCGCTGAGATCGCGCAACGAATACTTCCCGGCATCGCGGACGAAGTGGCCGGAGATACGGTACGCAGGGGTCCACGGCAACGGTACCGGGACTAATGGGTAGAGCTTGGACAGGTCGTTGCCGCTCAGCGTGAGCTTGCCATCGATCGTTTCCATTTTGAGCGGCACGATCGTGCCGTCGAACGAGGCTTTGGTCGCGCCGGCGGCGGCAGTCACCTCGAGCTTGTAGGGCTTGCCCGATTGCTTGAGCTCGAGCAGGGAGCCGGCGCGTCCTTCCAGCCGAAAACTGTCGTTGCGCAGGGTTCCCCTGCCGGCGAAGCGCAGCGTCGAATCTGCTTCTCCGGCTCCGCGGTCGGAGTCGATGTCGAGCTGCACGTCGGTGCTCGCCTGGGGATCGACGAAGGCGAGCTTCCCCGCTTTGATCCAAAGCGAGCGTATCTCGGGTGGATTGGAGCTGGTCGCCGGCTGATCCTTATCACCGCCGAACGCCCAGTTGGCCTCGCCGTCGACGTCCTTCTCGAGCAAAACTTCGGGACGGGTGAGCTCGACTCGAGACAAGACGACCTGTTTCTGCAGCAGCGGCAGCAGCTCGACGGCGATCAGCGCTCGGTCGAGATGGAGCATCGTCGGCCGGCTGCCCCATCCCGTATTGGAGAGTGCGACGTCGTTGAGCTCGATCTGCGCGTGCGGTAACAACCGGATGCGCAGATCGCCATTGATCGCAAACGACCGATCGAGCTTGCGGCTG
>JBGQKF010000014.1:0-22442 GCA_041499435.1 Gammaproteobacteria bacterium | reverse complement strand
GGCGCCGCGCAGCGTTGCGCCGCACTGCAGAACGAAATCGCCGAGATCGAAGAGCCCATCCATGGGCGACGCGCCGTGCGCCGTGCCGGACGGATCATTGGTAAGCATCACGCCTCACATCAGTACGATGTCGTACTGTTCCTGGCTGTAGAGAGTCTCCACCTGTAAGGAAATCGGTTTGCCGATTGCATCCCCCAGCACCGCGAGGCTCTGCGATTCTTCGTCGAGGAACAGGTCGATCACTGCTTGGGAGGCGAGGATGCGAAACTCGCGAGCATCGAACTGACGCGCTTCGCGGATGATCTCGCGCAGAATCTCGTAGCAAACCGTCTGTGCCGTCTTGACTTCGCCCCGCCCCTGACACGTGGGACACGGTTCGCACAGCGTGTGCGCCAGGGACTCGCGCGTGCGCTTGCGAGTCATCTCGATCAGGCCGAGCGAGGTAAACCCATTGACCGTGATGCGGGTGCGATCGAGCGAGAGCGCCTTCTTGAACTCTGTCAACACGGAGTCGCGGTGCGCGCTATTCTCCATGTCGATGAAATCCACCACGATGATACCCCCGAGATTGCGTAGCCGCAGTTGACGCGCAATCACGTGCGCCGCCTCGAGATTGGTCTTGAAGATGGTGTCATCGAAGCTGCGCCCGCCGACGAAGCCACCGGTGTTCACATCGATTGTGGTGAGCGCCTCGGTCTGATCGATGATCACGTAACCGCCCGACTTGAGCGGCACGCGCCGCGCCAGCGCGCGCTCGATCTCATCCTCGATGGCATAGAGATCGAACAGCGGACGTTCGCCCGAGTAGTGATGAATACGGTCACGAAAATTGAGCGTGTAGTCTCCGGCAAAGGCCTCCAGTTTCTCGAAGCTCTCACGCGTGTCGACCAGGATGCGCGCAGTCTCGTCGTTGGCGATGTCACGCAGCACGCGCAGCGCGAGGTTCAGGTCCTGATACAGCAGCGCGGGCGCGGCTGCACCGGTGGCTTTTTCCTGTATGCCCGCCCAGATGCGTCTGAGATACTCGATGTCGGCCAGCATCTCGCGGTCGGTCGCCGTCTCGGCCATCGTGCGGATGATGAAGCCGCCCTTCTCGTCGGCCGGCAGCAGATGCTGCAATCGCTCGCGCAGGTGTGCGCGCTCCGCTTCGTCCTCGATGCGCTGGGAGATGCCGATGTGGCATTCCTGCGGCAGGTACACCAGCAGGCGGCCGGCAATGCTGACCTGCGTGGATAGTCGTGCACCTTTGGTGCCGATGGGATCTTTGATCACCTGGATCAGCACCCTTTGACTGTCATGCAACAGGCGCTCGATCGGGCGTGGCGTCTCGGCGTTCTGGCGATGCTCCCAGATGTCGGCGACGTGCAGGAACGCGGCGCGATCGAGCCCGATGTCGATGAATGCCGATTGCATGCCTGGCAGAACGCGGCTCACCACGCCCAGATAAATGTTGCCGACCAGACCGCGCCCGGTGATGCGCTCGACGTGCAGCTCCTGCACGACGCCTTGCCGAATCACCGCCACCCGCGTTTCCTGCGGCGTGACGTTGAGCAGGATTTCCTCACTCACGGCCGGCATGTGTCAATGACGGAGCGCGCCCGAACTTGCCCAGCAGCTGATACGTCTCATACAAGGGCAGTCCCATGACGCCGGTGTAGCTGCCGATGATGCCGCGAACGAATACCGCCCCGCGGCCTTGAATCGCATAGCTTCCGGCCTTGTCCAGCGCTTCGCCGCTGGAGATGTATTGGCGGATCTCGTGGTCTTCGATATTGCGCATCTGCACCTGGGTGGTGGACAGCGCCATCTCCAGCTGACTGTCGAACCGTACTGCCACGGCGGTATGCACCTCATGGGTCTTGCCAGACAATGCGCGTAAGAACGCCGCGGCCTGCTCGCGATCGGCAGGCTTGCCGAAGATCGTGCCGTCCAGCGCCACGGTGGTGTCCGCGGACAGCACCGGGAAGCGCATCAAGCGGCGTTGCTCCAGTCGTGCCCAACCCGCCTCCGCCTTGGCTCGCGCCACGCGCATGGCATATTCTGCAGGCGATTCGGTCGGCAGCGGCGTCTCATCGAAATCGGCAGCACGCTGAGTGCCTTCGCGCAGCAGCAGCACCTCGAAGCTGACGCCAATCTGCTTCAGCAGCTCCCTGCGCCGCGAGCTGCGCGAGGCAAGATAGATGTGGCGGTCGTTTGGATTCACAACCTCAGCCGCGATGATAGGGATGATTGCGCAGCAGGCTGAGCGCTCTGTAGAGCTGTTCGGCGAGCAGCACGCGCACCAGTTGGTGAGGCAAGGTCATCGAGGACAGCGACAGCGTAAGCGCAGCATCCTGCTTCACTCGCTGATCCAGTCCATCGGCGCCGCCGATGAGAAAGGCGACATCGCGTCCAATGCGCATCCAGTCCTGCAGCAACCGCGCGAGCTGTTCAGTAGTCACCGATTTGCCGCGCTCGTCGAGCGCTACGGTGAAGCAGTCGACCGGCAGACAGGCCAGCATACGTTTGCTCTCGGCAGCCATTAATTTCGTGATTATGGCAGGAGATGGCTTCGCCGGTCGGGGCTCGGGCCGGACTTCAACCAGCTCGACAGTGGCCTCGCGCGGCATCCGGCTTACGTACTCCTGGAAACCGGCGGCGACCCATGCGGGCATACGATGCCCGACGGCACACACTATCAACCTCATTTAGCAGCCAAAGGAGGTGCTCGAGAGCTGGTACCGAACGCGAAAAATCACCCGCAAGCTGGCCGCGGACGCGGCTACCCGGAGCGGCGGCGCTCAGTGCCGGGCGCTTCCGCCTTCCCTCGCCCGGTGCGCGGGATGTGACGGAGCGGGGCGGCGCGGCGCTTCTCCGCCCCACAACTGCTCGAGGTTATAGTAGTCGCGGATCGCGGGCTGCATGATGTGTACCAGCACGTCGCCCAGATCGACCAGGACCCATTCGCCGGTCTGCTCGCCTTCCACGCCGAGCACGCTGCCGCCAGCCTCTTTGACCTTTTCCGCGATATTGCGCGCCAGCGCCTTGGTCTGGCGTGTCGAATCCGCGCTGGCCACGATCATATAGTCGAACAGCGAAGTGATTTTGCGCGTATCGAGCACGATGACATCGTGGGCTTTGATCTCATCCAACGCCTGTTCGGCGATTTTCCGCAGCTGCTCAGCGTGCATCCAGATCCTTGTACAGTTGATGTTGAAGAATATAATCGAGAACCGAGTCGGGAAGCAAATAACGAGGACTGCGCCCTTCCGCGATACTCGTGCGGATGGCTGTGCTCGATATATCGAGCGCAGTGATGCTACACAAAGCAAGCAAGCCCGCCGGGTGCATGTGCAGTTCAGACATCTGTTCCGTACGACGGGTTTCCAGCTGCCGGGCGAGCGGCGCCGCCAGCGCGGCGGCATCGAGTACGAAACCCGGTCGCTGCGCGATCGCAACGTGCGCCAGATCGAACAATTGCTCCCAACGCGACCACGTCATCAAGGCAGCGAAGGCGTCCACGCCCATCAGCAGGCATAGCGGCTGCTGCGTCCCGAGCTCGTCACGCAACTCACGCAACGTATCGACCGTGTAGCTCGGTCCGAAGCGACGGCACTCGCGGTCATCGACCACCAGCCGTGCGTTTTCTGCGCACGCAAGCTTGACCATTTCCAGTCGGTCGTGTGGGCTGACGCGTGGCGCATCGCGGTGGGGCGGAATGCTGGCCGGAATGATGCGCACAGACTGCAGTGAGAGCGCGTCGGCGAGCTCTTCGGCGAGCCGCAGATGCGCGTAGTGGATGGGATTTAAAGTACCGCCGAGGATCCCGATGAGCGAACGCATGGACAGCTAGCTGCGGCGTGACGTGTTGTATGGGATCATGACTAGTCGCGACACGCAGGATTGACGCAGAACTAATACCGGAGCTGCGAGTGTCGTGGACCTACCAGGCTGCGGCATGCGCCTTACGCCCCACGGATAAGATTCACAGCAGCACCCGCCGGATATCGCTCAGTACGCTGCTCAGATAAGTGATGAAGCGCGCGCCTTCGGCGCCATCGATGACGCGGTGATCGTAGGACAGTGACAAAGGCAGCATCAGGCGCGGAACGAAGGCGCCATCTTTCCAGACCGGCTTCATGACCGAACGCGAAACGCCCAGTATTGCCACTTCGGGCGCGTTGATGATCGGCGTGAAGTTGGATCCGCCGATGCCGCCGAGGCTGGAGATGGAGAAGCAGCCGCCCTGCATATCGGTCGGTGAGAGCTTGCCCTCGCGCGCCTTCGCGCTCACCTCCCCGAGCTCTTTCGCGAGCTGCAGCACGCCTTTCTTGTCGCTGTCGCGGATGACCGGTACCACCAACCCGTTCGGAGTATCGACGGCCACGCCGATGTGGTAGTACTGCTTGAACACCAGGCTTTCACCATCTGCGGACAGCGAAGCATTGAACTGCGGATACTGCTTGAGCGCGGCCACGCTGGCCTTGATCAGAAAGGCGAGCATCGTCACGCGGACGCCTTGCTTCTGAACCTCGTCGGACAATTGCTTGCGGAATGCTTCGAGCTCGGTCACGTCAGCTTCGTCATTCTGAGTGACATGCGGAATGGATACCCAGTTGCGGTGCAGGTTGGCGCCGGAGATCTTTTTGATGCGCGCGCGCGGCTTCACTTCGATCGCCCCGAACTTGGCGAAGTCGACCACTGGCATTGGCAAGACACTCAAACCAGTACCGCCTCCGAGTGCGGCGGCGGGCTGCGCCAGCGCGCCTTTAACGTGGGCTTGCACGTCTTCTTTCAGGATGCGGGTCTTCGGTCCGGATCCTTTCACTTTCCCGAGATCGACCCCGAGCTCGCGCGCAAAACGACGGACCGAAGGGCTCGCGTGCGCGTGGGCAAATCCGGCTTCATCTACGCTCGTCAAGGTGGCTGGTGGTGTAGTAGCTGCCGGTGCTGGTGCTGGCGCGGCGGCAGCTGCGGGCGCAGAAGGCGGTGCCACACTCGCAGAGGCCGGAGCACTAGCGGCGCTCGCTGGCTTCGCGGCGGCTGGCGCGCCCTCCGCAGTCTCGACCATGAGAATCAATGCGCCCTGCGAAACCTTGTCGCCGACTTTGATCTTCAATTCCTTCACCACGCCGGCGAAAGGCGCGGGCACTTCCATGGTCGCCTTGTCGCTTTCCAACGTGACGAGCGAATCCTCCGCTTTGATGGCGTCACCGGGCTTCACCAGGACCTCGATGACCGGCACGTCCTTGAAATCGCCAATGTCCGGGACCAGCACTTCCTTGATTGCTCCCAACGTCATCTCCCGCTTAAATGCGCCTGTTCTGTTGTTCGACGTTCGACGCCCGCCCGCACCGCATCGCCCGGTACGTGATCACACCGAGGGCGGATAGGGCTTCTCCGGCTCGATGCCATACTTTTTGATTGCCTGGGTCACGACCGAAGCGGCAATGGCGCCGTCATCGGCCAACGCTTTGAGTGCAGCCAGCGTCACGTAGTGCCGATCCACCTCGAAGAAAGTGCGCAGCTGCTTGCGGAAATCGCTGCGACCGAAGCCGTCCGTGCCGAGCACGCGATAGGTGCGCTTCACGAACGGACGGATCTGGTCTGCGAAGGCCTTCATGTAGTCGCTCGCGGCGATGACCGGCCCCTGGCGGGGTTCCAGGCTGTGCTCGACGTATGACTTGCGTTGCGGCTTATCGGGATGCAGCAGGTTCCAGCGTTCGGTCTCCAGACCTTCGCGACGCAGTTCCGTGAAACTCGGACAGCTCCACACATCCCCGACTACCCCGAAATCGTTCTGCAGCAGCTCGGCGGCTGCGATCACTTCGCGCAATATCGTACCGCTGCCGAGCAGCTGTACTCGCGGCGCTTTCTTCTCGCCCTGTCCTTCGGACAGCAGGTACATGCCCTGCAGGATGCCCTGTTCGGCGCCGGCCGGCATCGCGGGATGAGCGTAGTTCTCGTTCATTACCGTGATGTAGTAGAAGATGTCCTCCTGCTCACGGTACATGCGGCGCAAGCCGTCCTGAATGATGACCGCGAGCTCATACGAGAACGTCGGATCGTACGAGACGCAGTTTGGCACCGTCGCGGACAGAATGTGACTGTGACCGTCCTCGTGCTGCAGGCCTTCGCCGTTCAGCGTGGTGCGCCCGGCCGTACCGCCCAGCAGGAACCCGCGGGTGCGGCTGTCGGCAGCCGCCCAGATGAGATCGCCCACCCGCTGGAAGCCGAACATCGAATAGAAGATGTAGAACGGAATCATCGAGATCCCGTGCGTGCTGTACGCGGTGCCGGCCGCGATCCACGAGCACAAGCCCCCGGCCTCGTTGATCCCCTCCTGGAGAATCTGACCGTGCTTGTCTTCCTTGTAGTACATGAGCTGGTCGGCATCCTGCGGCTTGTACAGCTGTCCCACCGAAGAATAGATACCCAGCTGGCGGAACATGCCTTCCATACCGAAGGTGCGTGACTCGTCGGGAACGATCGGCACCACCAGCTTGCCGATCTTCTTGTCACGTAACACCACGTTGAGCGCGCGGACGAACGCCATCGTCGTCGACAGCTCGCGGCCTTCGCTGCTCTTCAGCAGTGTTTCGAATGCCGCGAGATCGGGCACCTCGAGAGGCTCGGCTTTGCGCCGGCGAACCGGCAAGGATCCGCCCAGCGCCTTCACGCGCTCCTTCAGATACTGCATCTCGGGGCTGTCTTCCGCGGGCTTGAAGAACGGCACCTCTTCGAGCTTGTCGTCCGGGATGGGAATATTGAAGCGATCGCGGAACTCGCGGATCGAGGTCGTGCCCATCTTCTTCGCCTGGTGCGTGATGTTCTGGCCTTCACCGGCCTCGCCCATGCCGTAGCCTTTGATGGTCTTGGCCAGGATCACAGTGGGCTGTCCCTTGTGCTTGACCGCCGCGGCATACGCTGCGTAGATCTTGTGCGGATCGTGCCCACCGCGATTTAAACGCCAGATGTCGTCGTCCGACATGTTGGCGACCATCTCCAGAAGCTCCGGGTATTTACCGAAGAAGTGACTGCGGACATACGCGCCATCGCGTGACTTGAACACCTGATACTCGCCGTCGACCGCTTCTTCCATGCGCTTCAACAGCAGCCCGTTCTTGTCCCTGGCCAGCAGTGGATCCCAGTACGAGCCCCAGATTACTTTGATGACATTCCAGCCAGCGCCGCGGAAGTCCGCCTCCAGCTCCTGGATGATCTTGCCGTTGCCGCGCACGGGGCCGTCGAGCCGCTGCAGGTTGCAGTTGACCACGAAGACTAAGTTGTCCAGCCGCTCGCGCGCGGCCATGCCGATCGCGCCCAGCGATTCGGGCTCGTCCATTTCGCCGTCGCCCATGAATGCCCACACCTTGCGGCCCTCGGTGTCTAGCACTGCGCGGTCCTGCAGATACTTCATGAACCGCGCCTGGTAGATCGCCATGATCGGGCCGAGACCCATCGAGACGGTCGGAAATTGCCAGAAACCAGGCATTAACCATGGATGCGGATACGACGACAAGCCTTTGCCGCCAACTTCCTGTCGGAAGTTGGCGAGCTGCTCCTCGGTGACGCGCCCTTCCAGGTAAGCCCGTGCATAAATTCCAGGTGATGAATGGCCCTGTGCAAAGATCAGATCGCCGCCGTGGTGCCCGCTGGGTGCATGCCAGAAGTGGTTAAAGCCGACGTCATAGAGCGTCGCGGCTGACGCGAAGCTGGCGATGTGACCGCCGAGCTCGGACGAAATCTTATTGGCGCGCACCACCGTCGCCATCGCGTTCCAGCGCACGTAGGAGCGAATCCGGTGCTCGAGCTCGTGGTTGCCGGGTGAGCGTTCCTCCTGCCCAGGTGGAATGGTATTGATGTACGCGGTGTTGGCGCTGTAAGGCAGATAGGCGCCCGACCGACGCGCCTTGTCGATCAGCTTTTCCAGCAGATAGTGTGCGCGCTCCGATCCCTCGTACTCCAGCACGCCGTCCAGAGCATCCAGCCACTCCTGCGTTTCTTGCGGATCGGGATCCGGAAGTGGAGACATGTCCATAATCTAATACCCTTGTGAGGTCGAGCCCGGGAGATCGTCGGGAAGCTCGGTGCGGGCTGAGCAAATCATTGAGAGGACGGAAAATTATACCAGCGAAAAGCGCTCGGGCGCCCGCGGGTAAGTGAAGAGGTGAAGAGGTGAAAAGGTGAAGAGGGAGCGCGGCAGGTGCCGCCCGAGAATTGGGTGTGACGGAGGCACTTCACTTCTTCACCTCTTCACCTCTTCACTTCTTCACCTCTGCAGGCGGCACGCGGCCCAGCAGATAAAACTCATCATTGGCGCGCATCTCGATCAGGTGCGCCATGCGGTTGGACAGTGCGAAGAAGGCAGTGATCGCGCCGATGTCCCACACGTCCTCGTCGCTGAAGCCATGTTCCCTGAGCGTCTCACGATCGATGTCCGTAACCGCTTCGGGCGTGCGCGCGAGCTTGACTGCGAAGTCGAGCATGGCCTTCTGGCGAGCGGTGATGTCGGCCTTGCGATGATCGATCGCAACCTGGTCGGCGATATAAGGGCTCTTGGCGTAGATACGCAGAATCGCGCCGTGCGCGATCACGCAGTACTGGCAGTGATTCACCCCGCTGGTGGCCACGACGATCATTTCGCGCTCGGCCTTGGTGAGAGTGGAATCGCGCAGCATCAGTGCGTCGTGGTAAGCGAAGAAGGCGCGAAACTCATCCGGGCGGTGCGCGAGCGTCAGGAACACATTCGGGATGAAGCCCGCTTTCTCCTGCACCTGAAGCATTTTGTCGCGGATGTCTTGCGGCAGTTCTTCGAGCTTGGGTACGGGGTAGCGGCTGATGGGTTTGCTCATCGCTTCGCGAGTGAAGGAGTGAAGGGTGAAGGGTGAACACCCCCTCCCCGGCTCTCCCCCTTGTCAATGGGGGAGGGAGATTTGCGCTCTTCAGTCTTCACTCTTCACTCCTCAATCGTATTTACGCAGATCCTCGATCACCTTGCCATCGTTAGGCAACGTCCCGGGCAGTTTGATTTCGATGTTCCCGCGCAGCTTGCACACCTCGCGCACGGTCTCTGCGACGCGCTCGGCGAAGCGCTCCGGCGGTGAGCCATCGACTTCACAGTGCAACGTCATCCGATCGTTCTGCTCCTTGTCGTGCGAGATCACCAGCCGGGCGCGCAGGATCTCGGGGTGCCGTTTTGCCACCTCGTTCACTTGCGAAGGATGCACGAACATGCCCTTCACTTTGGCGGTTTGGTCGGCGCGGCCCATCCAGCCCTTGATGCGCATGCCGGTACGTCCGCAGGGACTCGGACCGGGCAACACCGCCGACAGATCTCCCGTGGCGAACCGAATCAGAGGATATTGCGTGCTGAGCGCGGTCACTACCACTTCACCGACCTCGCCAGCCTGCACCAGGTCGCCAGTGCCCGGGCGAACGATCTCGACGATCACATCTTCGTCAACCACCAGGCCTTCGCGTGCCTCAGTCTCGTAAGCGATCAAACCAAGGTCGGCCGTGCCGTACGATTGGAATGCCTGAAGCCCGCGGCTCGCGAGCAGTTCGCGCACGCTCGGCAGGAATGCCTCGCCGCCCACGCTTGCGCGCTTGAGGCTGGAAACATCCTTACTCATCTCCTCGGCCTTTTCCAGGATCAGCTTCAGGAACGAAGGCGTGCCGGTGTAGCAGATCGGCTTCAGTTCGGAGATGGTCTGCACCTGCAATTCGGTCTGGCCAATTCCCGCGGGGAACACCGGGCAGCGGATTGCCTGTGCCGCCAGATCCATCATGAAGCCGGCGGGCGTAAAGTGATACGAGAACGTGTTGTACACGAGCTCGCCCTCACGGAAGCCGGCTGCGTACAGGGCGCGCGCGAATCCCCAATAGTCGGTCTGATCGCCCTGAGGATCGTAGATCGGGCCAGGGGATGCGAAGACACGTGCGAGCTGTGTGAGCGGCACGGTGGTCATTCCGCCGAAGGGGAGACTGCTTTTCTGCAGAGCGGTCAGCTCCGATTTACGAGTGACAGGCAGCTTGGCAAGGGCTGCACGGTCTGTGACTTCATGCGTTTGTACATGAGCAAGGATGTGCGTGAAGTAAGGCGCGTGCCTTTTCGCGCGAGCGATCTGCTCCTGCAGCGCGCGCATCAAGGCACGCTCGCGCACTTCGGGCGGGCGGATTTCGAGGTCGTCGAGATATTTGATCATCGCCGCTTCACGTCTCTCACGCCAGCCAGCGCTTGCGCCGCCGATAATGCTTGGCATCGCGATAGCTTCTGCGCCCGGACGTCGATAACCCGAGATAGAACTCCTTTACGTCCTCGTTATCGGCCAGCTCAGCAGCCGGGCCGTCCATCACCACGCGCCCATTCTCTAGAATGTACCCATAGTCCGAATGATGCAGAGCGACGTTGGTGTTCTGCTCTGCGAGGAGGAAGCTCACCTTCTCTTTCTGGTTCAGGCCGCGCACGATCGCGAATATTTCTTCGACGATCTGTGGCGCAAGCCCCATGGAAGGTTCATCGAGCAGGATCATGCGCGGCCGCGCCATCAATGCCCGGCCTACTGCAGTCATCTGCTGCTCGCCGCCTGAGGTGTAGCCGGCCTGACTGGAACGCCGTACCTTGAGCCGCGGAAAATAGGTATAAACCCGCTCCAGCTCGGCAGCGATTTCGCCGCGGCTCGCTTTGCGCGTGAAAGCGCCGGTGAGAAGGTTCTCCTCGACCGTGAGGTGGGCAAAGCAATGGCGGCCTTCCATGACCTGTACAGCGCCGCGCTTTACCACTTCGGATGGATTGAGCTGGTCGATGCGTGCACCGTCGAATTCCACCGAGCCCTTGGTCACTTCACCGCGCTCGGCACGCAGGAGATTCGAGATCGCCTTGAGGGTGGTCGATTTGCCGGCACCGTTTGCGCCGAGCAGCGCGACGATGCGTCCGTCATGCACTTCCAGGGAAACGCCCTTCAACACCAGGATCACGTGGTCGTAGATGACCTCGATGTTGTTGACCGTCAAAAGCGGCTGTGGGACCTCGCTGGCGTTGGCAGCGCTCATCGGGTTCAGATGCGGATGCCGGACGATTGGATGCTCACCGCCCGGTCCCCCATCGTCCGCTCACGCCTTGCAGTCGCGCCGCGTCAGGTTCTTTTCCTTCGCGTACCTGGTGGCCGCTTCGTCCACCATCGGACGGATCACGCTGTTGTCGGCTTCGATCCAATCCGAAACGAACACCCACTTGGTGCCATCCCATTGATGGATCCGCGCGTGGCGGGCTCCCTCATGGTCGCTGCAGGACACCTTGAGGGGCTGCATCATGCCGGACAAGCCGAGCTGGTTGATGCGCTTCTGATCGAGGTCGAGGTTCTCGAGCCCCCAGCGCACTTGCTCGCCGGTCAGCGGTTTCTTGCCGTACTTGCCTTGCGCAGTCCGGATCGCTTCCACTACCAGCATCGCATTGATCATGCCGCGGTTGTAGAGGACATGCCCGACATCCTCTTTCTGCCCCGCGCCCTTGCCCTTGCCATACACATACTTCAGGATATCGGCATGCACCGGACCCTGCCCGGCTGAATGTTGCAGGGCGAGCGCGTTGTAGCCCTTGGCGTCTGCGCCGGCGGGCAGCACATCGGGCTCCGCACCGGCCCACCACACGCCGAACATATGGTCACGCGGGTAGTTCACGGCCACCGCCTCTTTGATCGCGGTCGAGTTCATGACGCCCCAACCCCAAAGGAACACATAGTCGGGACGGCTTTGCCGGATCTGCAGCCACGCCGCCTTTTGCTCCACGCCTGGATGCGTGACCGGAATCGTGATCAACTCGAACCCGTGCCGCTTCGCGCGCTCCATCAGCAGCGGGATTGGCTCCTTGCCGTACGGAGAATCGTGATACACCAGCGCAATCTTCTTGCCCTTCAGCTTGTCGAGGCCGCCTTGTAGCTTGCCTACGTGCTGAACCAGTATGTCCGCGGCGTCCCAGTAAGTCCCAAGGAGCGGGAAGTTCCACGGGAAGACGCTGCCGTCCACCGATTCCGAGCGGCCATAGCCCATCGTGACCAAAGGAATCTTGTCCGCGGAAACTTTCTCGGTGAGCGCGTAGGTGATGCCGGTCGACAGCGGGCTGAATGCGGCTGCGCCAGTGGGCCCCTTGGCTTTCAGGCGCTCGTAGCATTCCACGCCGCGATCGGTCGCGTAGCCGGTCTCGCATTCCTCGTACACGATCTTGACGCCGTTGATGCCGCCGTCGCGTTCGTTCACCAGATTCAGATAGTCGGCATAGCCGTTCGCGAACGGCACGCCGTTTGGCGCATAAGGCCCGCTCCGATAGACCAGCGCGGGAATGAACTGTTCGTTGGCCTGAGCCAGCGCGTCGGTTGCCGCCATCGCGCCCGCTGCTGTCGCCAGCAGGATGGTGGTTATGCTCAAGAGCTTTGACATCGTATTGCCTCCTCCTTCTTGGTATGCAGCATATGGTATCGCGGCCCGCTGGGGAGTGCTCGTTCTTCGGCCCTCAATACGGAAACGGCCACAAACGCAGCTTTTCCTTCCCTATGCGCCACAGTCGCGCCAGTCCCAGCGGTTCGACGATCAGGAAGAACACGATCAGGGAACCAAAGATCATGGCCTCGAGGTGCGAGATCATCGCCGTCGAAATCGATGCACCCAGCCACTGCGGCAGTTGATTGAGAAAGAGCGGCAGTACAGTGATGAAGGCCGCTCCGAGCAAGCTGCCCAGAATCGATCCCAGCCCGCCGATAATGACCATGAACAGGATGCTGAACGAGCGATTCACATCGAACGCGAGCGGCTCCCAGGAGCCGAGATGCACGAACGCCCAAAGAGCGCCTGCCACGCCGATGAAAAAGGAGCTGACCGCGAACGCTGAGAGCTTTGCGTACATCGGGCGGATGCCAATGATTTCCGCGGCGACATCCATGTCGCGGGTGGCCATCCAGGCGCGGCCGATGCGCCCGCGCACAAGGTTCTTCGCCACCATCGCAAACAAGGTGAGAATGATCAGGCACAGCAGGTACTTTCTCACCGGGGTTTCGAACTGCAGCCCGAACAATGTGATCGGCGGTGCGGTCAGAGAGCCCGATGGCGTGTCGTTGGTGAACCAGGCCACTCTGCTGAACATCCAGTCCAGGAAAAATTGGGCAGCCAGAGTCGCGACTGCAAGGTAGTAGCCTTTGATCCGTAAGCTGGGGATGCCGAAGACGATTCCCACTGCCGTTGCCGCGCCGCCTGCCAGCAGAAATGCCACCAGCGGATTGAGCGAAGGGATGCGTATGCAAAAGTTGTACGCCGCGTAAGCACCTACGGCCATGAAGCCCCCGGTACCCAGGGAGAGCTGCCCGCAGTAGCCGACCAGGATATTGAGACCGAGGGCCGCCAGCGAGAGGATCAGGAATGGGATGAAAATCGCACGCAGCATATATTCGCTGGACACGAGCGGGACCAGCACGAAGCCGATGGCGAGCCAGACGGCGATGAAAATCTGATCCTGCAAGATCGGGAACACCGCTTGGTCTGCGACGTAACTGGTCTTGAACTGGCCTGCTTCGCGGTAGAACATTCGCTAGACTCGATCAATGTGCTTCTCGCCGAACAGCCCCTCGGGCCTGAACAGCAGGAAGATCAACGCCAGCATGTAGGCGAACCAGTTCTCGATGCCGCCACCTACCAGTGGCCCGAGATAGACCTCGGAGAGTTTCTCGCCGGCGCCGATGATCAGCCCGCCGACCACCGCACCCAGGATGGATTCGAAGCCGCCGAGGATCAATACCGGCAGCGCCTTCAAAGCCACCAGGGACAACGAAAACTGCACGCCGAGCTTGGAGCCCCACACCATGCCCGCGACCAGTGCGACCAACCCCGCCACAGTCCATACGATCACCCAGATGTAGTTGAGTGGAATGCCGACGGACTGTGCCGCCTGGTGATCGTCAGCGACCGCGCGCAGCGCCCGCCCGATGCGGGTCTTCTGAAAGAACAGGCCGAGGCCCGCAACCAGCAAGCCGGCGATCAGCGCCGCGACCAGATCTTCGCTGGGCACCAGCACGCCACCGGGGAACACCGATTCGAGCAATACGATAGGGCGCTTGGGGATGCCGATGTCGAGCATATAGACATCACTGCCCCAAACCGCCTGGCCGAAACCGTCGAGGACATACGAAATACCCAGTGTGGCCATGAACAGGCTGATCCCGGGCTGATTGACCAGAGGGCGCAAAACTGCTCGTTCGATCAGAAATGCCAGGGCGATCATGATGAGAACCGTGAGCGCGAGCGCGAATAGAAGGGGGCTGAACGTATGCTTGAGCATGTCCATCAGCCGGACCAGCGTGAGCGCGGCAAACAGCACCATCGCGCCTTGCGCGAAATTGAACACGCCGGAGGCTTTGAAGATCAGCACGAAACCCAGCGCCACCAGCGAATAGAGCACACCTGCCATCAGGCCGCCGAGCAATACCTCGATGAAGAAGGCCATGGCGCTAGCGCTAAGACGCGAGGGAAGGAGGGAAGGAGGGAAGGAGGGAAGGAGCGAATCCCTTCGCTTGCTTTTCCTCTCCTCGGTAAACACTGCTAATCACGCTTCGCTCCCTTACTCATTCCCTCATTCCCTCATTCCCTCATTCACTCAAGCGTCAGTGATGCGCCACGCCCAGATAGGCGTCGATCACCGCTTGGTTACCGCGCACCTCGTCCGGACTGCCGTCGCCAATCTTGCGACCGTAGTCGAGCACCACCACGCGATCCGACAAGTCCATCACGACTCCCATATCGTGCTCGATCAGCACAATGGTGGTGCCGAACTCGTCGTTCACGTCGAGGATAAAGCGGCACATGTCTTCTTTTTCCTCGACGTTCATACCGGCCATCGGCTCGTCGAGCAACAACAACTCCGGCTCAGCGGCGAGCGCGCGCGCGAGCTCCACCCTTTTCTGCAGACCATAGGCAAGCCGCCCCACGGGGGTTTTGCGGATATGCTCGATCTGCAGGAAATCGATGATGTGTTCTACCTGCTTGCGGTGCTCGATCTCTTCCCGCCGTGCTTTTCCGAAGTAAACGCACTGAGACAGGAAGCCGGCATGCATTTTCAAGGTGCGCCCGGTCATGATGTTGTCGAGCACGGTCATGCCCTTGAACAACGCGATATTCTGAAACGTGCGCGCAATTCCCTGGCGCGCCGCTTCATTGGGTCGCATCTGCCGGCGCGTCACACCCTTGTAGGTCACGGTGCCCTGGTTGGGGTGATAGACGCCGTTGATGACGTTGAGCAAGGAGCTCTTGCCCGCGCCGTTCGGTCCGATGATGGCGCGGATCTCGCCGCTGCGCACATCGAAGCTGACATCAGAAAGCGCTTTCACACCGCCGAATGCGAGCGAGATCTGATCCACGGTGAGCAGAATCGGACCGATCGGGCGCTTGTGGGTCATAGCCGGTTGCGCTGTCGGTTCACGCGGCGACTTTTCCAGCGTGCACTGCGAAGGTCTTCACATCCCTGATCTTCACGTCCGCACTGATCTGGCCGCTGCGCCCATCTTCGAACTTGACCGTTGTTTCGACGTGCTGCGAGCTATTGGCCGAATACAACGCATCGATCAATAGCGCGTACTTGTCGGCAATGAAGCCGCGGCGAACTTTGCGCGTTCGCGTCAGCTCGTCGTCGTCGGGATCCAGCTCCTTGTGCAGTATCAGGAAGCGATGTACTTGCGAATTGGCGACAATCGGGTCCTTCGCCAGCTCGGCATTCGCTTCCTCGACGCACCGCGCGATCAAGTCATAAACTTCCGGCTTGCCTGCCAGATCCGCATAGCCGGAATAAGGCAGGTTGCGACGCTCCGCCCAATTGCCTACGGCGCCCAGATCGATGTTGATGAACGCACAGACATGATCGCGCTGGTTGCCGAAGGCCACCGCTTCCTTGATGTACTGAAAGAACTTGAGCTTGTTCTCGATGTAGTTCGGCGCAAAGATCGCGCCGTTGGCCAGCTTGCCGACGTCTTTGGCGCGGTCGATGATCTTGAGGTGTCCGTCCGCGTCGAAGAAGCCCGCATCGCCGGTCTTGAAATAGCCCTGCTCGTCGAAAACGTCCAGCGTAGCCTGTGGCTGCCGGTAGTATTCCTTCAGCATCGAAGCACACTTCACCAGCACCTCGCCTTCCTCCGAGATCTTGATCTCGACGCCAGGGGCCGGCGGTCCCACCGTATCGAATTTGATCTGCCCGTCCGGCTGCAGACAGACGTAGGCGCAGGTCTCGGTGGAGCCGTAGAACTGCTTGAGGTTGAGCCCGATAGAACGGTAGAAACGAAACAGGTCCGGGCCGATTGCCGCGCCCGCGGTATACGCGACACGAATGCGGCTCATCCCCAGCACATTGCGCAGCGGGGCATAGACCAGGAGATCGCCGAGTGCATACAGCACTCGATCGAGCACGGAAACGCCCGGCTTGCGATCGAGAATGTCCGCTCCGCAGCGTCGCGCGACGCCGAGAAAATAATGGAACAGTGCGCGCTTGGGTCGCGCCGCATCCTCCATGCGGATCATCAGCTGGGTCAGCAGGCTTTCGAACACGCGCGGAGGCCCGAAGAAATAGGTCGGACCGATCTCGCGCATGTCGGTCATGACGGTATCGCTCGACTCGGGGCAGTTCACGGTCAGGCCGGAGACCAGCGCCTGCGCATAGGAAAAGAGGTTATCGCCAACCCAGGCCATCGGCAGGTAAGACAGGATCTCGTCTCTCGGTCCAAGCTTGTCGAAGTCGCAGCCGCCGCGTGCCGCGGCACGCAACGCGGCATGTGTCTGGCATACGCCTTTCGGCTTGCCGGTGGTGCCCGAGGTATAGAGCATCACGGCAATGTCGTCCGCCCGTCCTTTGTTGATCTCCTGCAGGAAGGAATCGCTCTGTGCGGCATCAAGTGCGCGGCCGCGCTCCTGCACGTCGGCGTAGGCGTGAAGGAATGGATGGCTGTAGTGCCGCATGCCACGCGGATCGTCATAGATCAGCGTTTCCAGCTTCGACAGCCGCGCTTTGATCTCTATCAGCTTGTCGACCTGCTCCTGATCCTCGACCACGGCAAAGCGCACATCCGCATTGTCCAGGATGTACGCCATCTCATCGGCAATCGCATCCTGGTAGAGCGGCACCGCAACGCCGCCCAAGCATTGCGCGGCCGACATCGCCCAATAGAGCCGGGGCCGGTTGTCGCCGATGATCGCCAGATTATCACCGCGTTTGAAACCCATTGCCGCCAAGCCACAGGCCAGGGCGCGGACCTGCGCCGCGGCCTGCGCCCAGGTCCAAGATTGCCAGATGCCCAGATCCTTCTCCCGAATGCTGGTGCGATCACCCCGGACGCGCGCGTGCTCGAGCAACAACTTCGGAAACGTGTCGGGCGTGCCGGCGTCGGCAAAGGAGGCTTGAGTCATGACAGGTGCGACGATACCTTTAGTTTTTCGAGTGTTCGTAGTTTTTCGAGTGTCCGCTTGGCAATGGCCAGCGATGCCGGCTAATGGTATACGGCTTTTGTCGCGGTGGGCAGCGGACTCGCGTATTGCATCGCGCCATGGCGCGCATCGCATCGCCTGAGCGATAATCAGTGGTCCTTCTCCCGGTTCGTGGATGACCAAAACCATACTGATCATCGGCGCGAACGGACGGCTCGGCCAGGTCCTGGCAGGCGCGTTCGCGAAAGCAGGCTGGCATGTCCATGCGCAGGTCCGGCGTCAGCCTCCTCGAGCGCAGCCAGGCGTGCATTGCGTGCGCGTGCCGATCGAAGATCCCGCAGCGCTGGCCGACACGGTGCGCGCTGCGAGCATCGTGGTGCACGCCGCCAATCCGCCGTATACGCAGTGGCAAGAGCAGGTGCGCCCTCTGGCGAAGTACGCGATAGACACCGCCCGTCGCCTGGGCGCACTCCTGATGTTCCCGGGCAATGTGTACAACTTCGGTAGAAGAATGCCGCAGTTGCTCCTCGAGGACAGTCCCCAGAATCCCACCACGCGCAAAGGCCGCATCCGAGTCGAGGTCGAAAGCGATCTGCGCGAAGCCGCAGGTGCTGGTTTGCGCTCGGTGGTGATTCGTGCCGGCGACTTCTTCGGCGGCCCAGGACGCGGTTCATGGTTCGATCTGATGATCGCGAAGTCGCTGCGCAAAGGTATCGCGGTGTATCCGGGACCACTGCATGCAGTGCATGCCTGGGCGTACCTGCCCGACCTCGCGCGCGCATTCGTAATGGTGGCGGAGCGGCAAGCCGCGCTGCCCATGTTCGAAGCGCTGCATTTTGAAGGCCACTCGTTGACCGGGGAGGCGCTGCTGGAGTCTTTGGCACGCTCGGCGAGACGACAGGGGCTCCTGCTGCCTAACGTGCCGCTGCGCAGGCGATCGCTGCCGTGGCCGCTATTGCGCCTCGCGGGTCTCGCGGTGCCGATGCTGCGCGAGATATCGGAGATGCGCTACCTCTGGTCTGCGCCGCATCGCCTGTCGGGAGAGCGGCTGAAGCAACTGATTGGCGAGGTGCCCGCAACACCGCTGGATCAGGCGATGGATGAAACGCTGCGTGAGTTGTTCCGCCGCTGAGGCTGGCTGTGTTGGTGTCAGTGCAGCTGTGGCTTTTTGAGAAAGTCGTTGCGGTCGGCCGAGCGCAAACGGACCCTGACCACCGAGCCCTCGCGCGCCAGCGTCAGCGGAATCTCGGTCCCTGCTGCACCCAGGCTCCAAACGTTGCGAAACAGATCGGCGAGGCTCGACACCCGGCGTCCCGCGACTTCGAGTACCAGATCGCCCATGCGCACGTCCCCCCGCTCTGCGGGTCCGCCACCGGCGAGGCCACCTACCACCAGCTGGCCGTTGCCCTCCGTGGTGTACATGCCCAGCCACGGACGCGGCGGACGATTCGGCCGGCTCATCGTGAGCATGTCCTCGAGGATCGGTGCGAGCAGATCGATCGGAACGATCATGTTGCCTTGTACCGATTCGCCGTCCACCGTTTCCTGCAGGAGCAGGGAACCGATACCGAGCAGGCGGCCGGCCTGATCGACCACTGCGGAGCCGCCCCATTGCGGGTGTGCCGGTGCGGTGAACAATGCTTCATCGAGGACATATTCCCAATAGCCGGCGAACTCGCGCCTGGCGATGATCTTTGCTTTGAGCGCGTGTGCGCGTCCACCGTGCCCGATCACCAAGACGTCGTCGCCGACCGCGCTGGCGGCGATCGAGCCGCGTGGCAGCACCGGGGAGCTCAGTCGGCCGAGGGGCTGTATCAGACCGAAGCCGGTGACCTGGTCGTAGGCGAGCGGGTGTCCGGGCACCACACCGCCGGTGTTGGTAGTGACCCAGAGGGTTTGTGCCTCCGTGATCAGATAACCGATGGTGAGGATCAGGCCGTCCTCTCGGATCACGACACCGTTGCCGAGCCGCTCGGTGCCGAGAATGGATGCGGTAAACGCGTCTTCGGGAATTTCGGCGCGCACACCGACCACCGCGTCCAACGCCGCTGTCAGATCGAAGCTGACTTCCTCAGGTGCCGGTTGCAGATTCTCAGGGAACGCCCAGTTGGTCGACTCAGCCACTTGAACACGAAAGTGAGATTCTTGACGAGGTGCATCTTACGCTATTGCGCGATGCATCGTGACAACCGACATGCCGGACAGACCGGCTCCACGGTTCGTGCGCATGGATAGTTTTGCATGAGCCTGCTAGTCTTTCGCTGTTGCCCGTTCAAACGCCCTGGGAGCTCGAGCCCACTATGCCTACCCTGACTACTGACGATGGCGTGAAGCTGTATTACGAAGATACCGGTTCCGGTACACCGATCGTGTTCGTACACGAGTTTGCCGGCGACTGTCGCAGCTGGGAGCCGCAGGTGCGTCACTTCTCGCGCCGGTATCGGTGCATCGTCTATAACGCGCGCGGCTACCCGCCCTCGGATGTGCCGGATGATGTGGAGCGCTACTCGCAGCAGCGCAGCCGTGATGACATCCGCTGCGTCCTCGATGGACTCGGGCTCAAGAAGGCCCACGTAGTCGGCCTGTCCATGGGCGGCTTCGCCACCCTGCATTTCGGCATGGCCTGGTCGGATCGCGCCCTGTCGCTGGTGGTTGCCGGGTGCGGCTACGGCGCACATCCGGAGCAACGCGCGGCGTTCCAGGAGCAGGCGCGCGCGCTGGCGAAGACCATGCTGGAAGAAGGCATGGCGAAGGTGGCTGCCACTTACGGGCACGGACCTGCGCGTCTGCAGTTGAAGGAAAAGGACCCGCGCGGCTTCGCCGAGTTCGTGCGCCATTTCTCGGAGCACTCCGCGCAGGGGTCGGCCAACACCATGCTCGGCTATCAAGCGCGTCGGCCTTCTCTGTACGATCTCACCGCGGAGATGGCGCGCATTACCGCGCCGCTGCTCGTCGTCGCGGGCGACGAAGACGATGTGACGCTCGAGCCGGGATTGCTGATGAAGCGCACTATCCCGGGTGCCGGCCTGGTGGTGTTGCCCAGAACCGGGCACGTGCTGAATTTGGAAGACCCGGCGCTGTTCAACCGGCTGCTCGAAGACTTTTTCCATCAAGTCGAGTCGGGCCGCTGGAGTGCGCGCGCGGCGAGCCTCTGAAAGGGAGTAACTTCGAGTGCAGTCCGCCACGGCGCTATCACATCTGCGGGTGATCGACCTTACGCGCGTGCGTGCTGGGCCCACGTGCGTCAAGCAATTCGCCGACTGGGGCGCAGATGTGATCAAGATCGAGATGCCAGTGTCCGAGGGCGAAGATGGATTCGGTCCGCGCGAAGGCTCCGATTTTCAGAACCTCCATCGCAACAAGCGCTCGCTCACACTAAACCTCAAGGATACGCGCGGCGTCGAAGTGCTCAAGCGTTTCGTGCGCACGGCCGACATTCTGGTGGAGAACTTTCGCCCCGACGTCAAGCACAAGCTCAAGATCGACTACGAGACGCTGGCCCGGGAGAATCCACGGCTGATCTACGCGAGTATTTCGGGCTTCGGTCAGGATGGCCCGTATCGCAGCCGCGCCGGTTTCGATCAGATCGCACAGGGCATGAGTGGACTGATGTGGGTCACCGGATTGCCGGGCCAGGGACCGGTGCGCGCGGGAATCCCGGTCGCGGACCTGAGCGCTGGATTGTTCGCCGCGCTTGGCGTGCTCATTGCCTTGCAGGAGCGCAGCATCTCGGGCAAAGGCCAGTGGGTACAGAGCTCTCTGCTCTCGGCGATGGTGACCATGATGGATTTTCAGGCGGCGCGCTGGCTGGTAAACGGTGAGGTACCGGCGCAGGCCGGCAACGACCATCCGACTTCGATGCCGACCAGCGTTTATCCCACCGCTGACGGCTTCGTTAACCTCGCCGCAGCCGGTACGGTGATCTACACGCGCCTGTGTGAAGCGATCGGAGCGCCGGAGTTAGCTCAGCATGCTGACTACGCAAACGCCGAGCTGCGCTCGAAGAATCGTGTGGCGCTCAGTCAGGCGATCGCGGAACGCACCCGCCGCTACACGTCCGAATCGCTGATCGAGCTGCTCAACCAGGCTGGAGTACCCTCCGGCCCGATCTACAAAATGGACGAAGTATTCGCCGATCCCCAGGTCCGGCATCTCCAGATGGCGGTGCCGGTTGCCACACGCTCCGGCGCCGAGCTGAATCTGGTCGGACCCGCGTTCAAGCTGTCGCGCACGCCGGCGCAGATGAAGCGCGCCATTGGCCCCGCGGGTGAGCACAGCGAGGAGATCCTGCGCGAGCTCGGTTATTCCGCAGCCGAAATCAGCGAGCTCAAGACTGCCAAAGTGATATGAGGAAATCATGAGCGAAGCGAGACTGCGCGTGGAGCGCGACGGTGCGATCGGCACCATGGTGTTCGACAATCCGGCGCGTCGTAACGCGATCAGTGGCGACATGTGGCGCGCGATCCCCGAGGCAATGGCGCAATTCGATGCCGATCCTGCCATCCGCTGCATCGTACTGCGCGGGGAAGGCACCGTGGCGTTCGCTGCCGGAGCGGACATCTCTGAATTCGAGAAGCGTCGCGCAAGTGAAGCCAGCGCTCACGAATACGAAGGCGTGGTGGAAGCCGCGCAAAATGCGCTCGAGCATTCACCCAAACCGGTGATTGCGTTGATTCACGGCTTTTGCATCGGCGGCGGCTTGGAAATGGCGCTCGCGTGTGATCTGCGCTATGCCTCCGTGTCCAGCCGCTTTGCGATTCCGGCCGCGCGCCTGGGCATCGGCTACGGCGTGCACGGCACCAACCGTTTGGTGGCCACGGTCGGGCATGCGATGGCACGCGAGATCATGTTCACCGGTCGCCGCTACAGCGCTGATGAAGCACTTGCCATGGGGCTGGTAAATCGCGTGCTGCCCGACGCTGGGCTCTACGAGTACGTGCGCCAGCTCGCGCTGGAGCTGGCCGGCAACGCACCGCTGTCGGTCGCGGCGTCCAAACGGGTTATCGACACGG
>JBGQKF010000013.1:0-22869 GCA_041499435.1 Gammaproteobacteria bacterium | reverse complement strand
CGGCGTGCAGCTTCTGCACCGAGTACGCCCGCATCTCACCCATCTGTTGCATGCCCAGGCACGCGGCCCAGGCCCCGGCCACCGTGGTGTAGTACGTGATGCGCGCCTGCAGCGCTGAGCGGCGGATCGAATACGAATCCTGCACCGAGCTGCGGCGCTCGTCGGTGGTGTTGACGATCATCGCGATTTCGCCGTTCTTGATCATGTCGACAATGTGCGGCCGGCCCTCCGCCACCTTGTTCACCGGCGTCACGGCCAAGCCGCGCTCACTCAAGTAAACCGCTGTCCCGCGCGTAGCGATCAGCGCGAACCCGAGCTCGGCGAGCGCGCGTGCGATTTCCACCACCTTGGGCTTGTCGGCGTTGCGCACGCTGATGAACACCTTGCCGGTAGTCGGCAGCCTCACCCCGGCAGCAAGCTGAGACTTCACGAAGGCTTCGGCGAAGCTCTTGCCCACGCCCATCACCTCGCCCGTGGACTTCATCTCTGGTCCGAGAATGGTATCGACGCCCGGGAATTTGAGAAAGGGAAACACCGCTTCCTTGACCGAGTAGTAAGGGGGCACGACCTCGGCGGTGATCTTCTGGCTCGCAAGCGTGCGGCCGACCATGCAACGCGCGGCGATCTTGGCAAGCGGCAGCGAAGTGGCCTTCGACACGTACGGCACCGTACGCGAGGCGCGGGGATTGACCTCGAGAACGAACACCACGTCCCTCTGAATCGCGTACTGCACATTCATCAGGCCGACCACCTGCAGCCCGCGCGCGAGGGCGACTGTCTGCCGCCGCAACTCTTCTTGCAGCGCCGGCGTCAGGCTGTGGGGCGGCAGCGAGCACACGAAATCCCCAAAATGCACCCCGGCCTGCTCGATGTGCTCCATCACCCCGCCGATCAAAACCCTTTCGCCGTCGGCAATGGCATCGACATCGACTTCGATGGCGTCGTTCAAAAAACGATCGATCAGCACCGGCGAATCGTTCGACACTTTCACCGCTTCGCGCATGTAGCGCTCGAGGTCGGCCTGCTGATGCACGATCTCCATCGCGCGCCCTCCGAGCACATAACTGGGGCGCACCACCACCGGGTAGCCGATCTCCTGGGCGAGCGCGATGGCCGATTGCGGGTCGCGCGCGGTGCGGTTGGGCGGCTGCTTGAGCTTGAGCTGCTCGAGCAATTTCTGAAAGCGCTCGCGATCCTCAGCACAGTCGATCATGTCCGGTGAAGTGCCGATAATGGGCACGCCATTGGCCTCCAGATCGCGGGCGAGCTTGAGCGGCGTCTGACCGCCGTACTGAACGATCACGCCCTTGGGCTTTTCCAGCGCCACGATCTCGAGCACGTCTTCCAAGGTGAGCGGCTCGAAATACAGCCGATCGGATGTGTCGTAGTCGGTGGAGACGGTCTCCGGATTGCAGTTGACCATGATGGTCTCATAGCCGTCTTCGCGCAGCGCGAGCGCAGCGTGCACGCAGCAATAGTCGAACTCGATGCCCTGGCCGATGCGATTGGGGCCGCCGCCGAGCACCATAATCTTGGCGCGCTCGGTCGGACGCGCCTCGCACTCCTCTTCATACGTCGAGTACATGTACGCGGTGCGCGTGTCGAACTCGGCAGCACACGTATCGACGCGCTTGTAAACCGGCCGCACGTCGAGCGCCCAGCGGCGGCTGCGCACCTTCTGTGCGCTCGTATTCAGCAGCTTCGCAAGGCGCCGGTCGGAAAAGCCGGCGCGCTTCAGGGCGAACAGCGCTGCCCGCTCTAAGCTCTCGAGCGTTTTGCCGGAAAGGGCCTGCTCGCGCTGCACGATCTCCTCGATCTGCGCGAGAAACCAGGGGTCGATGTGCGAGAGCTGATGCACACGCTCGAGCCGCAGGCCAGCGCGAAAGGCATCGGCCACATACCAGATTCGATCGGGTGCGGGATCGGCGAGCTCCTTCTCGATCAGTTCCACGTCATCGCTCATCGGGTCGAAGCCGTCGACTCCGGTCTCCAGCCCGCGCAGCGCCTTCTGGATCGATTCCTGGAACGTGCGGCCGATCGCCATCACCTCGCCCACCGACTTCATCTGCGTGGTGAGGTGCGGATCGGCCTGCGGAAATTTCTCGAACGCGAAGCGCGGGACCTTGGTGACGACGTAATCGATGGTGGGCTCGAAGGATGCCGGCGTGGCGCCGCCGGTGATGTCGTTGCGCAACTCATCGAGCGTATAGCCGACCGCGAGCTTGGCGGCAACCTTGGCGATCGGAAAGCCGGTGGCCTTGGAGGCGAGCGCCGAGGAGCGCGACACGCGCGGGTTCATCTCGATGATGACCATGCTTCCGTCCTGCGGATTGATGGCGAACTGGACGTTCGAGCCGCCCGTGTCCACACCGATCTCGCGCAGCACCGCGATCGATGCATCGCGCATGATCTGGTACTCCTTGTCGGTCAACGTCTGCGCCGGCGCCACGGTGATTGAGTCGCCGGTGTGCACGCCCATCGGATCCAGATTCTCGATCGAGCAGATGATGATGCAGTTGTCCCTGCTGTCGCGCACCACCTCCATCTCAAACTCTTTCCAGCCGATCACCGATTCCTCGACCAGCAGCTCGCGCGTGGGCGAGGCCTCGAATCCGCGCTCGCAGATGGTGAGGAATTCTTCGCGGTTGTAGGCAATTCCGCCCCCGCTGCCACCCAAGGTGAACGAAGGTCGGATCACCACCGGGAAGCCGAGCGCGGCCTGGACCTGGAGCGCTTCTTCGATGCTGTGGGCAAGGGTGGAGCGCGGCGAGCGCAGGCCGATCCGCGTCATCGCCGCCTTGAACTTTTCACGATCCTCGGCCTTGTCGATTGCCTCGCGGCTGGCTCCGATCAACTCGACGCCGTACTTCTCGAGCACGCCCTCGCGCGCGAGATCGAGGGCGCAGTTGAGCGCAGTCTGTCCGCCCATCGTCGGCAGCAGCGCATCCGGCCGCTCCAAGGCGATCACCTTCTCCACCATCTGCCAGGTGATGGGCTCAATGTAGGTGGCGTGCGCCATGTCCGGGTCGGTCATGATCGTCGCCGGATTGGAGTTCACCAGAACCACGCGATAACCCTCCTCGCGCAGCGCCTTGCACGCCTGCGCGCCGGAGTAATCGAACTCGCACGCCTGACCGATTACGATCGGGCCGGCGCCGATGATGAGGATGCTGTTGATGTCGGTGCGTTTTGGCATGGATTCAGGTCGAGGGATTCGGTAGTGAATAGGTGAACCCAGTGAAGAGGTGAACAGGTGAATAGGTGAACAAGAGAGAACGCCGCTCATCCATCGGTTCTCTCCTGTTCACCTTTTCACTCCTTCACTCCTTATCGATGCTTGCTCCCCATCGACGTCACGAACCGGTCGAACAGGTAGTCGATGTCGTGGGGGCCGGGACTGGCTTCCGGATGACCCTGGAAGCAGAACGCCGGGCGGTCGGTGCAGGTAAAGCCCTGCAGCGAGCCGTCGAACAGCGATACATGCGTCACGCGCACGTTCGCAGGCAACGTCGCCGCATCGACGGCAAAGCCATGGTTCTGGCTGGTGATCATGACGCGGCCGCTATCCAGGTCCTGCACCGGGTGATTGGCGCCGTGGTGCCCGAACTTCATCTTCATCGTGCGCGCGCCGCAGGCGAGGCCGAGGAGCTGATGGCCAAGACAGATGCCGAAGATCGGCACGCGCCGCTCCAGCAACTCGCGAATCCCGCGAATGGCATAGTCGCACGGCTCAGGATCGCCGGGTCCGTTCGAAAGAAATACGCCGTCGGGCTGCAAAGCCAGCGCCGCCTCCGCAGTGGCCTGCGCCGGCAGCACAGTGAGCTCGCAGCCCCGCGCTGCCAACTTGCGCAGGATATTGCGCTTGACGCCATAGTCGAACGCGACCACGCGGTAGCGCGGCTCAGCGAGCCTGCCATAGCCCTGCCCAAGCGACCATTCGGTCTCGCTCCAGCGGTAGGCCCTTTCGCAGCTCACCACTTTGGCTAGGTCCATCCCGGACAGTCCAGGAAATGCACGCGCCTGCGCCAGCGCCTGCGCTTCAGCGATGGTTCCAGCCATCAAGCAGCCGCTCTGGGCGCCCTTCTCGCGCAGAATGCGCGTGAGCTTGCGCGTATCGATGCCGGCGATGGCGACCACGTTCTCGCGCGTCAGATATTGCGGTAATGTCTCGTCCTGCCGCCAGCTGCTCGGCAGCGGCGGCAGATCGCGCACCACCAGCCCTGCGGCATGGACGCGGTGCGCTTCGACATCCTCCGCATTCACCCCGGTATTGCCGATATGCGGATAGGTGAGCGTGACGATCTGGCGGCAGTATGAGGGATCGGTGAGGATCTCCTGATAGCCGGTCATGGCGGTGTTGAAAACCACCTCTCCCGCCGCGGCGCCGTCGGCGCCGATGGAATCGCCGCGAAACACCGTGCCATCCGCAAGCGCAAGGATGGCAGGCTTGAATGACAAGGCTTTAAACTCCGGAGTCGAGGGTGCTAGATGTGCCAAGCGGGAGGTCAGTTTCCTCCCGCTCGAAGTTGAGGCGGCATTATATAGGAGTACGGTCCGGCGATCAAAAGTGGGCCCGCGTCACAAAACGGGCTTCAGGACAACCCGAGCACGTCGCGCATATCGAAGAGTCCAGAGGATTTGCCGGCAATGAATCGGGCCGCGCGCAGCGCACCCACGGCGAAGGTGGCGCGGCTGCTCGCCTTGTGCGTGATTTCCAGTCGTTCCCCGGTGCCGGCGAAGAGCGCGGTATGGTCACCCACGATATCGCCGCCGCGCACCGTGGCAAAGCCGATAGTGGCCGGCTGACGCTCACCGGTGACGCCTTCCCGGCCGTAGACCGCTACCCGGTTGAGATCGCGGCCGAGCGCCTGAGCGATCACCTCCCCCATCCGCAGGGCCGTCCCCGAGGGCGCATCCACCTTGTGGCGATGATGCGCCTCGATGATCTCGATGTCGTAGCCCTCCCTCAACACCTGCGCGGCTTTCTGCAGAAGGTTCAGCATGAGCGTTACGCCCACGCTCATGTTGGGAGCCAGCATGATGGGAATCTCCCGTGCGGCCTCCTCGATGCGGTCTTTCTGCTCCGTACTGAGCCCGGTGGTGCCGATCACCATGCCAACGTTCAGGCGCCGGCACACCTCCACGTGCGCCATGGTGCCTTCGGGGCGGGTGAAGTCGATCAGCGCATGGGCGCCCGCTAGCGCCTGCGCCACTTGATCGGTGATGTGTACGCCGCATGGTGAGCCCACCAGCTCACCTGCGTCCTTGCCCAGAAACGGGCTGTCGTGTCGATCCAGCGCCGCATGCAGGCGCACATCAGGCGCCTGGAATACCGCCTCCAGCAAAGCCCGACCCATCCGCCCTGAGCTGCCGGCAATGGCAATCGTCTGCATCGTCATCGTTGATCTGCCACGCTAGGGAGCGCTCGCTGTGCTCTTGGTTCCATCGACGGAGTTCTGTCCCTGCAGGTCGGTGGTCGCCCTCACGAGCTTGTCGCCCTCGAAGTAAAGCGTCAGCCGCTTCTCTGCCAAGAGCTTGCCGCCCTTGCGGTCGAGATACATATAGTCCCAGCGCTCGGGGTGAAAGGGATCGCTGATCATCGGGGTTCCCATCAGGAAACGCACCTGGGAGCGCGTCATGCCGGGCTTGAGCTTGGAAATGGCGGCCTGATCCAGGAAATTGCCCTGCTGAATGTCGATCTTGTGCGGCTTCAGAAAGCAGCCGGTAAGAAGACAGGCAGACAGGACCAGCGTCAATATCGAGCGGATACACATAGACATAGCGTGTCGTGTGGCCGTTGCTGCTTTGCGCGCGGCATCGAAGTTTTCAAACGAGGCCCAAGGTTATATCATAGCGAAGGCGGCCGGCGGAGTGGAAATGCCGACTTGCGCGACGGGAATCGAGCCGGCGCTGCCGCTTTAAGCCACCTTCAAGGTCGCCATGAACAAATCCCACGATCTCAAGACCATCGGCCTCAAGGCGACCCTGCCTCGTCTGAAGATTTTGCATCTGTTCGAGACCAGCGACGTTCGCCACCTCACCGCCGAAGACGTCTACAAGGTGCTCATGCAGGAAGGCATGGACATCGGGCTCGCCACGATCTACCGGGTGCTGACTCAGTTCGAGCAGGCCGGCATCCTGATGCGCCACCATTTCGAGAGCGGCAAGGCGGTCTTCGAGCTGAACGAAGGCAAGCATCACGATCACCTGGTTTGCCTGGAGTGCGGGCGAGTCGAGGAGTTCTTCGACGCCGAGATCGAGAAGCGGCAGATGAAGATCGCCAAGGATCACGGCTTTGCGATCCACGAACACTCCCTGCAGATCTATGCGGACTGCATCAAGACCGATTGCCCGCACCGGCCGAAGACCTGAAACCGTGAAAAGGTGAAGAGGTGAAGAGGTGAACAGGCAAGAGAGCCGTTCACCAAAGTTCGTCTCTAGGGCAGCGCACGCTGATGCTACCATCGATCTAACCGCTTCACCGCTTCACCTTTTCACCTCTTCACCTTTTTTCATCCCCAGCATCTCCGCAGCATGTTTGCGCGTGGTATCGGTGATCTTCACCCCGCCCAGCATGCGCGCGATCTCTTCCACGCGCTGGCTGCGCTCGAGTACCGATACACTGCTCGCCGTCACACCCTTCGCCTGGCGCTTGGCCACCTGCCACTGATGATCGGCCGCCGCGGCCACCTGCGGCAGATGGGTGATGCACATGACCTGATGGCGCTTGCCTAATTGCTTGAGCATGCGCCCGACGATTTCCGCCACCCGCCCGCCGATGCCGGCATCCACCTCATCGAAGATCAGCACCGGCACTTCCGCGACCGCGCTGGTTACGGTCTGGATCGCGAGGCTCAAACGCGACAGCTCTCCGCCTGAGGCGACCTTGGCCAGCGCGCGCGCACTGGCGCCGGCATGCGCAGCCACCAGAAACTCCACTTGTTCGAGACCGTGCGCGCCGCCGTCCGCCAGCGGCTCGAGTTTGATTTCGAAGCGCCCACCGGCCATCGCGAGCGTCTGCATCGCCTGGCTCACCTTCTCGGCGAGCTCGGCTGCCGCGCGCTCGCGCTCCTTGCTGAGCTTGCGCGCAGCCGCGAGATAAGTCTCCTGCGCCTGTTTCTCTTTCTTCTCCAGGGCCTCGGAGCTCGTCCCTTCGGTGAGCTGGGCGAGGCGTAGCGTGGCCACCTCCAGCAGCTCGGGCAAACGCTCCGGGGTGACGCGGTACTTGCGCCCGGCGCTGTACACGGCCTCCAGGCGCTGCTCGACCTCGCGCAGCCGATCCGGATCGAGCTCGAGGCGCTGCCGATAGTGCCGCAGGCTGTATACCGCTTCCTGCAGTTGGATCTGCGCGGGCTCCAGCACGTCCAGGATCTCCCGCAGCGCCGGATCGTAATCGCACGCGGTATGCAAACGCGAGATCGTGCCGTTGACCGCTGCCAGGGCCGCAGTCTCGCCCTCTGACAGCGTTTCCATCGACTGCTCGACGATCTCGATCAGCGCAGCGGCGTGCGCGAGCCGGCCATGATCCGCCTGCAGCGTTTCCCACTGGTCTGCAGTGAAACCCAACCGCGTGAGCTCCTGCACCTGCCATTGCAGGCGCTCGCGCTCGGCGGCCAGCGTGGCGGCATCCTGCTCCAGCTCGAGCCGCTGGCGGCGCACCTGCTGCCAGGTGCGCCAGGCCTCTTCCACTTCGAGAGCCAGATCGCGACTGCCAGCGAACGCGTCGAGCAGTGCGCGCTGTGAAGCAGTCTTCAGGAGCGACTGGTGCTCGTGCTGTCCATGGATGTCGACCAGCTTCTCGCCAAGCTCCTTCACCTGCTGCAGCGTGCACGGGCGACCGTTCAGGTACGCACGCGACCGGCCGCTGCTTTCCAGCACGCGACGCAGCAGGCAGAGGCTCCCTTCGTCGGAGAGGTCGTTGGCTTCGAGCCAGGCGATCGCTGCAGGCAGATTGTCGAGGGCGAATTCCGCACTGATCTCGGCGCGCGCACAGCCCTCGCGGACCACGCCGGCATCGCTGCGCTCTCCCAGCACCAGTGCGAGCGCGTCGATCAGAATCGACTTGCCGGCACCGGTTTCGCCGGTGAGGACGGTGAAGCCGGCTTCGAACTCGAGATCGAGCCGATCGACGATGACGAAATCGCGGATGGCAAGCGTGCGCAGCATGGGGCTAGAGCGACTGGGGCTAGAGCGACTGGGGCTAGAGCGACTCGCTCCAGTGCAGTTTTTCGCGCAGCATGTGGTAGTAGTTGTGTCCCACCGGGTGCAGCAGCCGGATGCTGCGCGGATAACGGCACACGCGGATGCGATCGCCCGGCTGCAGCTCGCAATGCGAATGGCTGTCGTAGTGCACGCGCGCATCGGCGCAGCGGTGCATGAGAATCTCTATTTGCACTTCCGAGCTGAGCGTGATGGGACGGTTCGACAGAGTATGCGGGCACACCGGCACCAGCGAGATGACCTGCAGCGCAGGGTGTAGAATCGGCCCGCCCGCGGAAAGCGCGTAGGCAGTCGAGCCGGTGGGTGTGGCCACGATCAGCCCGTCCGCACGCAGGTTGTAGACGAACTGGCCGTTCACGCGCACCTCGAGCTCGATCAAGCCGCCATCGGCGCCCTTGCTGATGCTCGCATCGTTGAAGGCGAGCACGTCCACCACGGTGCTGGCACCGCGCAGCACCTGCGATGCGAGCAGCATGCGCGCCTCCTCGACAAAGTCTCCATCGAGCATGGCGCCGATGGTTTCCAGCATGGTGCCGATGGAGATGTCGGTGAGGAACCCGAGCCGCCCCTGATTGACGCCCACCAGCGCGACGTCATGCGGAGCCAGTGTGCGCGCGATGTTAAGCATCGTGCCATCGCCGCCCACGACGATCGCCAGGTCCGCCTGCTTGCCGGCTTCGTCGAGCGACATCACTTCCAGGTGGTTGTTGGCGACGTGTGCGGCGGTGACCGGATCGACCACGACGCGCACGCCGCGGCTTTGCAGAAAGCTCGAAAGGCGCAGCAGCGGCTCCGCAATCTCGGGGCTCTTGTACTTGCCGATCAAGGCAATGGTCTTGAAGGCGCAGGCCATGACCCAAATTATAAACGGGCTCGCCTTGCGCGCGCCGATCGTCCGAGAACCGCGTTTTGCATGAATTCTCCGCTACAATGCCGTACATGTTGAGCGAACGCGCACAGATTCTGTTGAAAACGCTGGTCGAGCACTACATCGCCGATGGCCAGCCGGTCGGCTCGCGCGCGCTCTCCAAGTATTCCGGATTGGATCTGAGCCCCGCGAGCATCCGCAACATCATGGCCGATCTCGAGGAAATGGGCTTTGTCGCGAGCCCGCACACCTCTTCGGGCCGGGTGCCCACAGCGCGTGGCTACCGTCTCTTCGTCGATTGCCTGCTCAAGATCAAACCGCTCGACCGCGTCGAGATCGGACAGCTGGAAGGACAGCTGCAACCGGATAATACGCAGAAGCTGGTGCAGTCTGCTTCGCACATCTTGTCGGATCTTACGCGCTTTGCCGGTGTGGTGATGACACCGCGCCGCAAGTCGGTGAGCTTCCGCCACATCGAGTTTCTGCGCCTGTCGCAGAAACGGCTGCTGCTGATCATCGTCACGCCGGATGGCGATGTGCAGAACCGTATCATCTTCCCCGAGCGCGACTACGCAATGTCCGAGCTGGTGGAGGCGGCCAACTTCCTCAATCAGAATTTCGCCGGGCTCACGTTCGAGCAGATTCGCGATCGGCTGCGTGAAGAGCTGCGCCGGCTGCGCGACGACATGACGCGCTTGCTCACACAAGCGGTCGAAGCAGGTAGCGAAGCGATGGCCGAGCCCGCCGATGACTATGTGGTTTCCGGTGAGCACAATCTCCTGCATGTGCAGGACCTGTCGTCCAACATGGCGAGCTTGCGACGTCTGTTCGATCTGCTCGAGCAGCGTACCAGCCTGTTGCAGCTGCTGGAAATGGGCAGCCGCGCGCAGGGCGTGCAGATCTATATCGGCGGAGAATCGGGACTGGTGCCGCTGGACGAGTGCAGCATCATAACAGCGCCGTACGAAGCCGATGGAGAAGTCGTTGGTACGGTCGGTGTCATCGGACCTACGCGCATGGCGTACGAGCGCGTGATTCCGATCGTGGAGATCACGGCGCGCCTGCTGTCGAGCGCCTTGTCGCAGCGCGCGCGGGCGCTCGAGTGAGTTAGCGCGCAGACCGTCTTCCAGAGCTCCATTCAAATGCCCGCCCGGCGCTCTACGCGCCTTTTTTTCCGCTATCTATGTTCGCCCTAGAGCCTGCGTATCGACACACCACAATAGCAAAGGTCGGCATCCTGCTGGTGAATCTAGGCACGCCTGCGGCGCCCACGGCCCGAGCTCTGCGGCCCTACCTCAAGCAGTTTCTGTCCGACCCCCGGGTGATCGAGATCCCGCGCGTGCTGTGGTGGCCGCTGCTGAACGGCGTGATCCTCAACGTACGCCCGCGTCGGTCGGCACGCAAATACGCCAAGATCTGGACGGCGGAGGGCTCGCCGCTGAAGGTGCACACCGAACTTCAGGCGCGGGCGCTGCAACGGCAGCTCGAGCAAAAGATCGAGTATCCGATATGCGTCGAATGGGCGATGCGCTATGGGACGCCGACGGTGCGCGCCAGGATTCAACGGCTGCGCGAGCAAGCATGCGATCGACTGCTGATAATCCCGCTGTATCCACAGTATTCGGCGAGCGCCACCGGCAGCACCTGTGACGCGGTGAGCGCGGCGCTGCGCGACATCCGCAACCTGCCGGGGCTGCGCATCGTCAAGCACTTCCACGATCATCCAGCCTATATACATGCAGCCGCGCGCCAGGTGCGGGATTACTGGTCGCACCATGGGCGCGCGGAGAAGCTGGTGATGAGCTTCCATGGGCTGCCGCGCTTTACCCTGGATCGCGGCGATCCATATCACTGCGAGTGCCACAAGACCGCGCGCCTGCTCGCTGCAGCGCTCGACCTGGATCCAGATCAATACCTGGTGACCTTCCAGTCCCGCTTCGGGCGTGCAGAGTGGTTGCGGCCGTACACCATGGAAGTCATGCAGCAGCTGGGGGCCCGGCGGACGCGGCGTATCGACGTGTTCTGCCCCGGCTTCGTCGCCGACTGCCTGGAGACGCTGGAAGAGATCGCCATGGAGAACAAAGCGGCGTTCATCAAGGCCGGCGGGGGGGATTTCCACTATATCCCGTGCATGAACGAAGCCGACGCCTGGATTCAAGCGCTCACCCACATCGCCCTGGAAAACCTGCATGGCTGGGTCAGCGTCAAGTGGGATGCCGCGGCCGCCGGCCGCGTAGCCGAGGCGAGTCAGCTGCGGGCGCGCGCGCTGGGCGCAGATCGCGAGGGCGGGCGCGCCCGCGGCGCCTGAGTCGCCCTTGAAACCTTCCGGCCGCTCCCCCATCTCCACCCCAACTCCAAGGAGGTGTTACAGCGATGCAGGAACAGCAACCGAGCCTGACGGCCTCGGACCAGTCGAACAATCAGCAGCCAACTGCCGAGGCGAACGAGCCGTCCACCGAGATCATCCCCAGCCTGCAGGAGATGTTGAAGAGAGCTGAGCTGCAGGCGCAAGAGCACTACGACGCCTGGCTGCGCGCCAAGGCGGAATGCGACAACATCCGCAAGCGTGCGCAGGCCGACATCGCCAACGCCCACAAGTACGCGCTGGACAGCTTTGCCAGTGAGCTGCTTCCGGTCCGCGACAGCTTGGAGGCCGCACTCGCCACCGAAAACTCCACGCTGGAAGCATTGCGCCAGGGGGTCGAGCTGACACTGAAGCAGCTCGACTCGGCATTGGAAAAGGCCGCGATCCGCGAGATCAATCCTCTGGGCGAGAAGTTCGACCCCCACAAGCATCAGGCCATGACGACGGTGGAGTCGGAAAAGCCGGCCAACACTGTAGTGCACGTGCTGCAGAAGGGCTACCAGCTGCATGACCGGATCTTGCGCCCTGCGCTGGTGACCGTATCCAAGGCCAAGACCTCATGAGTGGTGCTTGAAAGGCAGTCCGCGCCACCCAAAATTAGGCGTTGAGTTCAAAAAATTTCCGAAATTCAAGAGCGAGGAATAAGCAAATGGCAAAAATCATCGGCATCGACCTGGGCACCACGAACTCGTGCGTGGCGATCATGGAAAACGGCACGCCCAAAGTGATCGAGAACTCCGAGGGCTCGCGCACGACCCCCTCGATCGTCGCCTATACCGATGACAACGAAGTTCTGGTCGGCGCGCCCGCCAAGCGGCAGGCGGTCACCAGCCCCAAGAATACCCTGTATGCGGTAAAGCGGCTGATCGGCCGGCGCTTTCAGGATGCCGAGGTGCAGAAAGCCATCAAGCTCGTGCCGTATAACATCATCCAGGCGCAAAACGGCGACGCCTGGGTGGAAGCGCGCGGCAAGAAGATGGCACCGCCCGAGGTCTCGGCCCAGGTGCTGATGAAAATGAAGAAGACCGCCGAAGATTACCTCGGCGAGACGGTCACCGAAGCCGTGATCACGGTCCCGGCCTACTTCAACGATTCTCAGCGGCAGGCCACGAAGGACGCCGGGCGCATCGCGGGACTGGACGTTAAGCGCATCATCAATGAGCCGACGGCGGCGGCGCTGGCCTTCGGCATGGACAAGAGGGAGGGCGACCGCAAGATCGCCGTGTACGACCTGGGCGGGGGCACGTTCGACATCTCGATCATCGAGATCGCAGCCGTGGAAGGCGAACACCAGTTCGAAGTGCTGGCCACTAACGGCGACACCTTCCTCGGCGGCGAAGACTTCGACCAGCGGCTGATGGACTACATCGCGGACGAGTTTCGCAAGGAACAGGGCGTGGACCTGCGCAAAGACATTCTGGCTCTGCAGCGCCTGAAGGAAGCCGCGGAAAAGGCCAAGATCGAGCTGTCGTCCTCGCAGCAGACCGAGATCAATCTGCCGTACATCACGGCTGACGCCTCCGGGCCGCGCCACCTGGCCGTCAAGGTCACGCGCGCGAAGTTCGAGAGCCTGGTGGAAGAGCTGATCAACAAGACCGTCGCACCCTGCAAGACCGCGATCAAGGATGCGGGCGTGAGCCTGTCCGACATCAGCGATGTGATTCTGGTGGGCGGCATGACGCGCATGCCGAAGGTCCAGGAGAAAGTGAAGGAGATCTTCAACAAGGAGCCGCGCAAGGACGTCAACCCCGACGAGGCGGTTGCTGTGGGCGCTGCGATTCAAGGCGGCGTGCTGAAGGGTGAAGTGAAGGACGTTCTGCTGCTCGACGTCACACCGCTTTCGCTCGGCATCGAGACGCTGGGCGGCGTGATGACCAAACTCATCCAGAAGAACACCACGATCCCGACCAAGGCGCAGCAGAGCTTCTCGACTGCCGACGACAACCAGCAGGCGGTTACCATCCACGTGCTCCAGGGCGAGCGTGAGATGGCGCGCGACAACAAGAGTCTGGGTCAATTCAACCTGGAAGGTATCCCGCCCGCGCCGCGAGGTATGCCGCAGATCGAGGTTACCTTCGACATCGACGCCAACGGGATCCTGCACGTGTCGGCCAAGGACAAGGCCACCGGCAAGGAGAACAAGATCACCATCAAGGCCAGCTCGGGTCTGTCCGAAGCCGAGATTCAAAGAATGGTCAAGGATGCCGAAACACATGCCGATGAAGATCGGAAGATGCGCGAGCTGGTGGACACACGCAATCAGGCCGACAGCACCGTGCACATGGTGCGCAAGGCGCTGAGCGAGCATGGCGACAAGGTGGGGGCCGACGAGAAGAGCAAGATCGAGGCGGCGATCAAAGCCACCGAAGATGCCATGAAGGGCAACGACAAGGACGCCATCGAATCGGCGATGCGCGAGCTCGCGCAGCTCTCGCAAAAGCTGGGCGAGCGCGTGTATGCTCAGCAGAACGCCGGAGCGCAGGCGGGCGGCGGAGAGTCGCAGGCCGGCGGCGGTAAAGGCGGCGAAGGCGATGTGGTGGATGCCGAGTTCGAAGAAGTGAAGGACGGCAAGAAGGGTTAGGCCGCCTAAGCGCTGAACTGTTGGCGGAACATTGGGGCGTTACGTGCGGGTGACGTCCTAACTGGCCGAATTGAAGCGGCATCGAAAAGCCGATGCCGCTTCAATTCGGCCGTTCGTCGTGTGTGCGGAGGCGGAAGTCAGTCAATAGTCCGCTTGGGATCAATAGTCACCGAAGGTCAGCATGGCTAAGCGCGATTACTACGAGGTGCTCGGCGTCAAACGGGAGGCCTCCGAAGAGGACATCAAGAAGGCTTATCGCAAGCTGGCTATGCAGCATCATCCCGACCGTAATCCGGACAGCCCCAAGGCCGAGGAGCGCTTCAAGGAAGCCAAGGAAGCGTACGAAGTCCTGTGCGATGCCGACAAACGCGCTGCGTACGACCGCTTCGGGCATGCCGGGGTCGATGCACACGCAGGGGCGGCGGGGCCGGCCGGCTTCAGCGGCGGATTCGCCGATGCGTTCGGCGACATCTTCAGCGAGATCTTCGGCGGCGGCGGGCGCGCACGTTCCAATGTGTATCGCGGCGCCGATCTGCGTTACAACCTCGAGATCACGCTCGAGGACGCCGCGCGCGGGGCGGAGACCAAAATCCGCATTCCTACACTCGACCGGTGTGAAGCGTGCCATGGTACGGGCGCGAAGTCGGGCACCGAGCCGGTCACATGCCCGAGTTGCGGCGGGCACGGCCAGGTCCGCATTCAGCAGGGTTTCTTCTCTATCGCGCAGACCTGTCCGCGGTGCAGCGGCACCGGTACAGTAGTCAAGGATCCCTGTGGCCCATGTCAGGGATCGGGGCGTGTGAAGCGGCAAAAGACGCTGTCGGTGAAAATCCCGGTCGGCGTCGACGAAGGCGATCGCATCCGCTTGAGCGGCGAGGGTGAGGCAGGCGTGAACGGCGGACCGCCCGGCGATCTGTATGTGGTGATCCGCTTGAAGCCGCACCAGGTGTTCCAGCGCGAAGAAAACGATCTGCATTGCGAGATGCCGGTGAGCTTCACGACGGCGGCATTAGGCGGCGAGATCGAAATTCCTACGCTGGAAGGTTCTGCGAAGATCCGCGTGCCGGCGGAAACGCAGACCGGAAAAGTGTTTCGTCTGCGCGGCAAGGGCATCAAGGGCGTGCGCAGCCAAATGCCGGGCGACCTGCTGTGTCACGTCGTGGTGGAAACGCCGGTCAATCTGACTGCGCGACAGAAGGAGTTGTTGACCGAGCTCGAGGCGATCAATCAGGAGGAAACCGGCCGCCACAATCCCCGCGCCAAGAGCTGGATGGACAAGGTGAAGGAGTTCTTCCAGGCGTAGGAGTGAAACCGTGAAAAGGTGAAGAGGTGAAAAGGTGAACAGGAGGCGATGTCTGGTCATCCAGTTGGTCTCTCCGGTTCACCTCTTCACTTTTTCACCTATTCACGCTCGTCTCCAGCTCGTCCCCTGCGGCCCGTCCTCCAGAATCACGCCCGCGTTCAACAGCTCGTCTCGAATGCGATCGGCTTGCGCAAAATTTTTCGCCTTGCGCGCCGCCATGCGCTGCGCGATCTTCTCTTCGATCTGCGCGGGGGAGAGCTCCCCCCCTGCAGGGGCGCCGCCCTGAAGAAACGCCGTGGGCTCGCGCTGAAGCAGCCCGAGCAGCGCGCCGAGCGACTTCAGCAGGCCGGCCTCGCGCGCCGAGCGCGACCGATTCACCTGCGTAGCGAGATCGAACAACACCGCAGTCGCGTCGGCCGTATTGAAATCATCGTCCATCGCGGCCTTGAAGCGCTGCGCGAACAGATCCTGCCAGTCGATCAATCCGGCCGCGGCCAGCGTGTCGCGCAGCGTGGTGTACAAGCGCGTCAGCCCCGCGCGCGCGTCCTCGAGATGCTGATCCGAATAGTTGAGCGGGCTGCGGTAGTGTGCGCGCACGATGAAGAAGCGCAGCACCTCGGGATCGAACTTGGCCAGCACTTCGCGCACGGTAAAAAAATTACCCAGCGACTTGGACATTTTCTCATCGTCCACGCGCACGAAACCGTTGTGCAACCAGTAGTTCGCAAACACGTGGTTATGAGCGCCTTCCGATTGTGCGATCTCATTCTCGTGATGCGGGAAGATCAGATCCTGGCCACCGCCGTGAATGTCGAAGTGCTCACCGAGAAAATGCTCGCTCATGGCCGAGCACTCGATGTGCCAGCCGGGGCGCCCCTTGCCCCACGGCGAATCCCACTGCGGCTCGTCGGGCTTGGCCGATTTCCACAGCACGAAGTCGAGCGGATCGCGCTTGGATGCGTCTACTTCCACGCGCTCGCCCGCACGCAAGTCCTCCAGCGACTTGCCGGACAGCTTGCCGTAGCCCGGAAACTCGCGTACAGAATAATAGACGTCGCCGTTGTCGCCCTGATAAGCAAGCCCGCGCGCGAACAGCAGCTCGATGAGGCGAATCATGTCGGCAATGTATTGCGTCGCACGCGGCTCGACATCAGGGCGCTCCACCCCGAGCGCGGCTTCGTCCTCGACCATGAAGTCGATGATGCGCTGGGTCAACACCGCGACCGGCTCGTTGTTCTCGCGAGCCCGCTTGATGATTCTGTCGTCGATATCGGTGATATTGCGCACGTAACGCACTGAGAATCCGCTGGCACGCAGCCAGCGGCGTACCAAATCGAATGCCACCATCACGCGCGCATGGCCAATGTGGGAATAGTCGTATACCGTCATGCCGCATACATACATGCCGATATACCCTGGACGGATCGGCTCGAAGGACTGCTTTTCTCGAGACAGCGAGTTGTAAACCTTCAACATGGTGCGTTAAGCGCCGCCGCTTAAGTAGGTGATGAAATAGAGTCGGCTTGGGCCGCCCGCGAGACGAGGACCCCTCGAGACCACAGGTTGGGAGCGTCGATCGCGCGCCCGCCGCTCGCTGTGCCGACGGTATGATTGTGGACCAAGCGGTGTTGCTATTAAATCTGCCTGGTCTTGCCGTTAAATCTGCTACGCCGTTAATCTGGGACCCGCTGCTGCCGTTAAATCTGCTAAGATTACAACAACCTAGAGACGATAAGCAAAAAAGTATAGCACAATGACCAGACACCGCAGAGAAACAGCCGCCGTCTTGCTGCTGATTGCACTGGGCGGCGCAGTTTGCGGCTCGACCTTCGCAGCAGACGATTACCAGGAAGGCAGCAGACTTTACAAGGACGGCAAGCGACCCGAAGCGCTCGAACGGGTCAACGCCTACCTCTCGCAGCACCCTAAGGATGCGCGCGCGCGCTTCTTGAAGGGCGTGATCCTCGCTGAGCAGAACAAGAATCCCGAGGCGATCACGGTATTCACCGACCTCACGGAAGACTATCCGGAGCTGCCCGAGCCGTATAACAACCTCGCGGTGCTGTACGCCAATCAAGGCGATTACGAGAAAGCTCGCAAGGCCCTGGAGATGGCGATACGCACGCACCCGAGTTACGCCGTCGCGCACGAGAACCTCGGCGACATCTATGCAACACTCGCCAGCCAGGCCTACGACAAGGCGCTGCAATTGGACAGCAACAACGCGACCGCACGTAAAAAGCTCGCTCTGATCAAGGAGCTAGTGCCTGCGAAGCCGGCCACTACGCTGGCCAAGGCCGAACCCGACAAAGCGGCGCCGGCCAAGCCCGCAGCCGAAGCGACGCCCGCCCCACCGATAGCGCCGGCAACCCCACCCAAGGCGGCACCGGAGGCTGCCAAGCCCCCTTCGCCGAAGACCCCGGGGTCCGATAAGCCTGCGAGTGCGGCAGATCCCACTGCCGCAGTGTTGAAGATGCTCGAGGCGTGGACGCACGCGTGGTCGAGCAACGACGCCGAGGGCTATCTTTCTTTCTACGCACCGGATTTCGAGACGCCCGACCACGAGCCGCGCTCAGCGTGGGAAGAAAGCCGCCGCGAACGACTGGCGAAGCCGAAGAAAATTCACGTTACGGCCTCTTCACCGCACGTCAAATTCACCGATAACAACCATGCCACGGTAACTTTTCGCCAGAGCTACAGCTCCGACAATCTGAAGGCGTCGGGCAAGAAGACCTTGCATCTGGTCCGTCATGCGGAGCGCTGGCTGATTCAGCGGGAATCGATCGATAAGTGATTCACAAGCTCGCCATACTGCACGGCGCGCGCCTGCGCGCCATGACGTTGCCTGTCCTCGCGGCCGCTGTGCTGGCCGGGGACGTCTCTGCCATGGGCAGCCATCAACCCGCGGCGGTCGCGCGCGTCGGCCGCGCCCTGCAGATCCCCGAAGCGATGCTGGTCCAGGCGCTGATGGATATCCGCGACAATCGCCTGAGCGCAGCGCTGGAGCGCGTGAATGCGTTGCTGGCGCTGAAGCCGGATTTTCGCCTGGCGCAGCTGATCCGCGGCGATTTGCTCCTGGCCCGGGCACGGCCGTTATCGAGAATGGGCGCGGCCGATGCTCCGGCCGAGCGCATCAATGATCTGCGCGAGGAGGCAAGAGCCCGGCTCACCCGCTACGAGCTGCAGCCACCGCTCGATCGTGTGCCCAAGTATCTCCTGCAGATGCGCACCGAGCAGCGCTATGCCATCGTAGTGGACACTACCAAGTCCACGCTGTACGTATTCGAAAATCGCGCGAACGGCCCGCATTACGTCACGGACTACTACGTAACGGTCGGCAAGAACGGGACCAACAAGTTGCGCGAAGGCGACAAGAAAACACCCCTTGGCGTGTACCATGTTCAAAGCCAGCTGCCGCGTGACCGGCTGGGCGACTTCTATGGCGCTGGGGCGTTCCCGCTCAACTACCCCAACGAGTGGGACGCCCGCGAAGGGCGGAACGGCCATGGCATCTGGCTGCACGGCACGCCGCGCGACACTTACAGCCGCCCCCCGCGTGCGAGCGACGGCTGCGTGGTGCTGACCAACGAAGACCTTGACGATCTGACCCGTCGCTTGCAGATCGGGCTGACGCCGGTCATCATCGCGGAGGGGATCGACTGGGTGTCCGCACAAGTGACGCGGGACACGCAAAAGGGGCTCGCCGATGGTTTGGAGGGCTGGCGTCACGACTGGGAAAGCCGCGACACGGAGCGCTACCTCACGCACTACGCCCGCAATTTCAGTGCGGACGGGATGGCGTTGAGCGACTGGTCCGCGCAGAAGCGACGGGTCAACGCCGCCAAGGAATGGATCAAGATCTCGCTCTCCGACGTCTCGATGTTTCTCTATCCGGGCCGCGACGATCTGGCGGTCATCGATTTCGCGCAGGATTACTCGAGCAGCAACCTTTCGAACAAAATGAAGAAGCGCCAGTACTGGATTCGCGACGGCGCACAGTGGAAAATTCTGTACGAAGGCGCCGCCTGACCCGACACGCGGGGCACGATGGCCATGGCGCACCCGGGGGACGCCGAATCGGCGGCTTCCCCATTCTTCATAGAAAGCGCACGCGTGCTGCCGGCGGATACGCGCTCAGGAGACGACAATGGTCAAGCTGCACACGAATCTGGGGACGATAACCTTGGACCTTGACGCCGAGAAGGCGCCGGCCACGGTGGAGAATTTTCTCGCCTACGTGAACAGCGGTTTTTACAGCAATACGCTGTTTCACCGCGTGATCGATGGCTTCATGCTCCAGGGCGGAGGCTTCGAGCGCGGCATGAAGCAAAAGCCGGTGCGCGGCCCAGTCAAGAACGAAGCCGGCAATGGCCTGAAGAACACCGCTTACACCGTGGCCATGGCGCGCACGCCGGACCCGGACTCGGCCACCAGCCAGTTTTTCATCAACGTCGCCGACAATGACTCCCTCGATTACCGCGCCCCCACAGCCAAGGAATACGGCTACTGCGTGTTCGGCCGTGTCGTGGAAGGCAAGGAAGTGGTCGACCAGATCAAGAAGGTCGCAACCACTATTCGTGGGATGCATAGCAACGTGCCCGTGGAAGATGTGATCATCAGCAAAGCGGAAGAAGTGACGTAAGCGCTTCGCGCCGTGAGGCGGAAGACGTCATCGCCGAGAACCTGCTCCGCGGTACGCCTGACCGTGCGCTTTGATATTCTTTGAGCGCAGCCACCGGCTTTCCCAAACCACCTCTCGACCCCTTCACGGCTTGCGCCTCACGTGCCTTTCACCGCCTTCATCTCCGATCTTCATCTCACGCCCGAGCGACCGCAGATCAATTCGATTTTCTTCGACTTCCTGCGCGGTGCTGTGCGCGAGGCCGATGCCCTTTACATCCTGGGCGATCTGTTCGAATACTGGGCGGGCGATGACGACCTGAGCGACCCACTCCATACGCATGTCGCGAGCGCACTGGAGGAATTGGCCGCCCGCGGTGTCCCAGTCATGTTGATGCATGGCAATCGCGACTTCCTGATGCAAGCTGGATTCGTGCGCGCCTCCGGGGTCAAGCTGATCGACGACCCGAGTGTAGTGAATCTGTACGGCACGCCGACGCTGCTCATGCATGGCGATACGCTGTGTCAGGACGATCATCGCTATCAGGCGTTTCGTGCCCGCGCGCGTAGCGCATGGGGGCAGCGGCTGTTCCTGCTGCAGCCGCTGTGGCTGCGGCGCGCGGAGATCAAGCGCGCACGGCGCATGAGCGAGCGCAGCAAGCGCACCAAGTCGGAAGCCATCATGGACGTCACGCCAGCCGCCGTCGAGGCGGCCTTCCGCAGCAGCGGATGCTCACGGCTGATCCACGGCCACACGCACCGGCCGGCGATGCATCGGCATTCGGTGGACGGGCGAACGTGTGAGCGGTGGGTGTTGTCCGATTGGTATCGGCACGGTCATTGCCTGCAGGTCGGGCCGGATGGTTGCAAAGCGATACCCTTGCCCTGACGTTTGCCGCGTCGTACCCACGCCCAACATGGCCTCCGATTATTCCGACAACAACGCTGTACCCGCGGATGCCACAGCTCCCGGCACGATTGGCGACCGGGATCAGCCTGAGGCAGCGGCAGCGACGCGTGCGCATGGCTTCGTCGCTACGTTGCGCGGTCTGCGCAGCAACCTGTGGTGCGGGCTGCGATTGGCGCTGCTCAAGCGCGTTCCGTTAGACCGACTCAGCGTGAGCGTCGAGCAGCTCATCTGCCTCGCCGTGATAGACCTGCTTCTGGCCGCAGCCGCTGATTTCACAGCGGTCGGCCTGCACGGCCACTTCAATGGATGGGGGCTTCCCGGCACCCTGTTCTACCTGCCTCTTATGCTGCTGGCGGCTTACCTGGTCGCTCGGCGCACCCGCCAACCGCATCTCGTTTTAGCACTGCCAATCGCACTGCTGTCGGCCGGGCAATACGTGTCGCTCGTCACCATTGCGCTCTACCCGTTGGGCGATACCCTCGATCTATCGCATCGCGCGAGCTATTTCGCGTACTACTGGGGTCCGTTCCTGTGGTGGATCGCCATCGTCAGCTTCGCGACGCGCACGCTGACCCCGGGCCGTTTCACCGTCAAGCTGCGCGCGCTCGCGCTGATGGGCATCCTCGTGGTAGCGCCAGCATGGCTGTTACCCCGCACGTCGACAGGCGCGCTGTGGGTTGCCGCCGATGATGAGCCGACTGAGCCGAGTCAACGTTCCGACTCGCTTGCTTCCGAGGAAGCGTTCTACGCGCAGCCCGAGCTGTTGCGCCGCGCACTGAGCGCTATCGCCCCGGGTACCCGCGATCGCGGCCATCTGTACTTCGTCGGCGTCGCCGGCTATGCCGAGGAAGACGTGTTCCGCAAGGAGCTCGGGGTCATTTCCGCACTGATGCAGGAGCGCTTCGGCACCGCAGGGCGCAGCATCGTTCTGATCAACAATCCGGCCACCGCTCTCAGCACTCCGCTCGCCAGCCGCACCAGTCTGGCACGCACGCTGGCGCATATCGGACGGGTGATGAACCGCGACGATGATGTCCTGTTCCTGTACCTGACCTCGCATGGATCTGAGGATCATCGTTTTTCGCTGAGCTTTTGGCCGCTCCGGCTCAGCGATCTGGACCCTCCGTCGCTGCGACAAATGCTCGACGCCGCGCACATCCGCTGGCGGGTAGTGGTGGTGTCCGCGTGTTACTCCGGCGCATTTGTCGACGCCCTCAAAAGCGCGACGACACTGGTGATGACTGCGGCTGACGCAGATCACACTTCGTTCGGCTGCGGCTCGGAATCCGATTTCACTTACTTCGGCAAGGCTTACTTCGATCAGGCGCTGCGCAAGCGGAGCTCGTTCACCGCTGCATTCCAGGATGCCCGACACATCATCGAGGTACGCGAACGCGGCGAGGGCAAAATGCCATCGAACCCCCAGATCTTCATTGGATCGGCGATGCAGGAGAAGCTGCGGGCGTTCGAGGCGCAGGTGGGGAAGTGAAACCTGTGAAGGGTGAAGAGTGAAGGGTGAAGGGGCAGAAAGTCCCGCGAGTCTGCCACCCCTCACGCATTCACTCTTCACCCTTCACTCTTCACTCTTCACCTGCTTCACCCGCCTCACGCATCCAACCCCCGCTCCAGATCCGCGCGAATATCCTCCACCGCTTCCAGTCCGACCGCCACGCGCAGCAGCCCCTCGCCGATCCCTGCTTTCTCACGCGCGGCGGGTTGCAGGCGACCGTGCGTCGTGCTTGCCGGGTGTGTGATCGTGGTCTTGGTGTCTCCAAGATTCGCGGTTATGGAGATTACTTTCGTGGCATCGATTACCCGCCATGCGGCTTCGCGTTGGCCCTTTACGACGAAGGAAACGATGCCCCCGCCGCTCGACTGCTGGCGCCTGGCGAGCTCATGCTGGGGATGCGAGCTCAAGCCCGGATAGAGAACGCGCTCGATACGCGGGTGTCGCTCCAGCCATTGCGCCAACAACAGCGCGTTGGCGCTGTGCGCAGTCATG
>JBGQKF010000012.1:0-23836 GCA_041499435.1 Gammaproteobacteria bacterium | reverse complement strand
GTGCACGAAGGCGCGATCCTCGGCATCATCGGCCCCAACGGCGCGGGCAAGACGACCCTGTTCAACCTGCTCAACGGCTTCACACAACCGGACCGTGGGCACGTGCGATTCGAAGGGCACGATGTGATCGGGCTCAAGCCGAATCGAATCTGCCGGCTTGGAGTGGGCCGAACCTTTCAAGTGGTGCGCACGTTCGCACGCATGTCAGTCCTGCAAAATGTCGTGGTCGGGGCGCTGGTAGCGACGCGCTCCGATCATGAAGCGCTGGCGCTCGCGCGCGACGCCCTCGAGCGCGTGGGACTGTCGGCGTGTGCGAATGAGCTGGCCAGCACGCTCAGCAACCAGGAACTCCGGCTCATGGAGCTGGCACGCGCGCTCGCCTCAAAGCCCAGGCTGCTGTTGATGGATGAGACGCTGGCGGGTCTGGGCCGGCAGGAAGTCGAGGACATGATCGGCGTGATCCGCTTGCTGGCCCAGGCGGGAACCACGGTGGTGATCATCGATCACACGATGCATGCGATGGTCCGGCTTGCCGACGAGCTGCTGGTGCTCGATCATGGCCGCGTACTGGACCGCGGGGCGCCGGCGCAGGTGACGCGGAATCCCGCCGTCATCGAAGCCTATCTGGGCAAGAAATGGGTGACGGCCGGTGCTGCAGATTGAGGGCTTGAGCGTGGCTTATGGCGGATTGCGCGCGCTCAGCGACGTTTCGCTCAGCGTGGGCGCCGGACAGTTCGTGGCCATCGTCGGGCCGAACGGAGCTGGCAAGACCACGCTGTTCAAAGCGATCTCGGGGACCGTGCCGGCGCTGTCCGGTCGCGTCGTATACGAGGGCCACGAGCTGCTGGCGATGCCGCCGGCGCGGCGCGCGCATCTGGGCATCGCGCATGTGCCTGAGGGACGGCAGGTGTTCAAGAGCATGACGGTGATGGAGAACCTGGAGATGGGCGCTTATCTCCCGGCCGGACGTGCAGCGTGGCAGCGCAACCTGGAGCGCATACTGGCGTTGTTTCCGGTGCTCGCGGATCGCCGCGGGCAATTGGCGGGAACGTTGTCGGGAGGCGAGCAGCAAATGGTGGCGATCGGCCGCGGACTCGCCTCGTCGCCGAAACTGCTGCTGCTCGACGAGCCGTCGATGGGGCTCGCGCCCACGGTGGCCGATCAGATCTTCGAGCGCATCGAGCAGATCCATCGCGAGGACGGCATCGCCATTCTGCTCGTCGAGCAACGGGTGGTGGAAGCGCTGCAGTCGTGCGATGTCGGTTATGTTCTGGAGACCGGACGGGTCGCGCTGCATGGCTCGCACGACGTGCTGCTCGCCGACGATCGGATTCGCAAGGCTTATCTGGGCATGTAGGACTTACAGTAACTCCAAACCTTCAACACAGAGATCACGGAGAAAAGCGAGAGAGGTACACAGAGTAAAACGGAATGAGTCGAACAGGCGTATGGGACCGTGCATCTTTTAATGTCGAATTTTCTCTGTGCACCTCTGTGCCCTCTGTGCCTCTGTGTTGAGGTTTAAGCTTTAGATACAAGAATCGAAACAAACAGGAGGAGAGCGATGAACACACTACGTATGCGGCTGCTGGCCGCGGTCGCCCTGGTTGCTGTCACTACGCCGCTGACTGCCGCTGCCCAGGGCAATGAGGTGAAAGTCGCATTGATTGCGCCGTTCTCGGGGCCATGGGCGCGTCAGGGCGATCTCATGTTGAAAGGCGCGCAGATGGCGATCGACGACATCAATGCGGGCGGCGGCATCAAAGCTCTGGGCGGCGCGAAGATGAAGCTGGTGGTAATCGACGCCGGCGACAACATCGAGAAAGCGAAGAACGCCGCGCAGCGGATGGTCGCGCAAGAGAGCGATGTGGTTGGCTGTACCGGCGCGTGGTTGAGCTCCTTTACCTTGGCAGTGACCGAAGTGACCGAGCGCGCCGAGCTGCCCTGCGTGACGTTGTCGTATTCCGATCAGATCACCGCGCGCGGCTTTCGGTACATCTTTCAGACTTCGCCGCCGGGAAGCGAGCAGGCGAAGCAAGCCTTGCCGACCATCCTCAAGCTCGCGGAGTCCGCCGGGCGCCTGCCGAAGACGGTTGCCATCGTGATGGACAACACCGCAGCGTCGATGAGCTTCGCCAAGCCCATGCGCGAAGGCGGACTCGCTAATGCCGGTGTCAAGATCGTGGTCGACGAGACCTACACGCCGCCGTTGTCGGACGCCACTGCGCTGGTGCAGAAAGTGCGCTCGGCGAAGCCGGACATGCTGTTCATGCTGCCCACCGCGTTGCCCGATGACAAATTGCTGATCGAGAAGTTGAACGAGTTCGGGCTTGGGCACGGCAAAGTGCCGGTGGTGTCGAACGGCTCACACATCGTCGCGCCCGAGCTGCTCACCGCATTGGGCAAGGACATGCTCGAAGGGGTGATGACCGTGGTCGGCAACGCACGCATCAAGGGCCAGGATGCACTGCTTGCCGAATACAAGAAGCGCACCGGCGAGCCGTTCATGACGCAGGAGACGGTGAGCACCTACGGCGATATGTGGATCTTCAAGGAAGCGCTGGAGCGGGCCAAAGCAGCCGATCGCAAGAAAGTGGCGGAGGCGATTCGCACGATGGACGTGACCGACGGTCCTGCACGCTACTATCCCGGGGGTCGTGTGAAGTTCGATGACAAGGGACGGCGCGTAGGAGCGGAGCTGCTGATCGTGCAGTGGCAGAACGGTGTGCCGGAGACGGTGTTTCCGGTCAGCGCGGCGGTGGCTAAGCCGGTGTGGCCGGCGAAGCAGTGAGAACTGAACCGAACCGCAACGCGAATAGGCCGCAGCGGTCATGGGAAGGGCGATTGCCGCTTTGATTGTTATCTGAGGATGTCGACGTTGTGGCCGTCGCTGATGACGCTCATGCCGGTGGCGTCGTTGCGATAACTCCAGGACCCATCGCCGTTGAACCAGGTGCGCCCGCTCGAGGTTTGCCGCTGAGCGTTGCATAGCGCCACGAGGTTGAACAGCGGCGGTCCGCCCTCGATCCCGCCGATGCCCTGCGCATTGACCCAATAGCGCCCGCGGTAGACCTGCGTACAGCGCTGCAGCGCCATCACGTCGTTGAGGTGCAATTCGCGCCCGTTGACGAATACACCGGTACTGCCGTGCGACGCATCTTCGCGCAGGCGTCCGCCGATTGCCAAGCCTGGATAAATTTGCCCAAGGGTAGGCCTGCCTTCGAAGCCCCATGCCCCCGACACCGCGTCATACCAGTAGCGTCCAGGCAGCACGCGAACGGCATACTGCTGCTGAAGGAAATTGATCTGCTGGGTTTGCAGCGCCACGCCGTTGACGAACACCTCCTGCTCGGCTGCGGCGCGACTCGTGGCTGCAAATCCGCAGGCGACTAGCGCCGAGAGTACCGCTGTAAGCAATCGCGTCGTCGAGTGGATAGGCATGGTGATGTCAATGTGCTGGACCGATAGCGTCCGCAATGCGCTATGATTGCCGGCGACTGTGCCATCTCTTTCGGCCGCGATCCATCTCGCGGGCAGTGGGCTCACCTTCCACGGAAAGGAGCGCCATGTCCTTATCCATCCTCGCGATATTCCACCGCACGTCACACGGCCTGCGCTCGGGCGCTCTCGACCAGCGCGAGGTCATGCTGCTTTCGTTCGGTGCCCTGTTCGTAGCGGTTAGCGCGGCGATTGCGCTCGTCGCTATCGATCCGGTGACGCGCGGATTCGGCTCGGTGCCCGTGATGCAAAGCACCGGAGATCACATGGTGCGGCAACAGCTGCTCGCGTTTTGGACCGAGCACGGCTTGCTGCGTCGTGCCGCCACCTTCCTGCTCGTCGACGGACTCGTGTTTGCGCCAGCATGGGGCCTGTTCCTGCTGGCCTTGCTGTGCCGTCTCTACTGGCTGGTGTCGGACGACGGCAGCCCGCCCACGGTCGCAGCGCTGTTGCCGTTGCCCTGGAAGCTGATCGCGGCCGTTCCGGCGCTCGGCGTGCTCGCGAAATGGATCGATGACGGGCTGAGCCTGTACGCGCTTCACCTTGCGCGCGGATCGATTGTCGCCTTGCCGGACTGGCTCCATGCGTCGATTAAAGTCGTGACATGCGGTGCGCTGGTGCTGTTCGGCCTGGCGGTATTGATTGCTCTTTGGCTGTTCGCGAAATGGTTCTTCACGCCGATGGAAAGTCCCGGAACGGGTGAGGCGGTCAGGATGTCGCATCGGTTCGACCGTGCGCGGCTTCGGGCTTCGATTGCGGACATGCTGTGGCGCTCGAAGTACGCGGTGATCGTGCTCGTATCCTTCGGCCTGCTGGTGTTGGGAATGGATCAGACCCGAGACGCGCTCGTGCGCCAGATCATAGATCTCAAATACTATCCGGGCAAAGCCCTGCTTGGCATGGCGATCACCTTGGTCGGACTGACACTGCTCGCGCGCGCGTCGTGGCTGTGGCCTCGGCTGGTGTTGCGGCTGAGGTCTCCCGATATGCAAAGTCCCGTGTCAGGCGCCGAGGTTTTCGCGAAATGGTGGTGCCGGACGCTCGGTCTGGTGCCGTTCATCGTGGTGGATCTGGTGATCGCCCAGTCGATCCACAATGTCGCACCCGATTCTCCCGCGCTGGGTTGGTTTGCAGCCGCGCAGGCAACCATCGTCGTGCTCGCGCTGATCTTCCTGTATCGCGTAGCCAGTCGCATTCCCAAGCACGGAAGGCACATCGGGTACTACGAGCGTTCGGCCGATGAGCACACAGCACGGGAAGATCTGGGCGTGTTGCCGGGCCTGATCGCCTGGGGCGCGCCGCTTTTGTTCCTTTTTGCGCGCTGGGCTGGCCTCGCGGAATGGACGCCACCGCTCGCGCTGGCCGTGATCGAATGCGGCCTGGCAGCCTGGGCGGGCATGCTCGGCTGGGTCGCGTACGAATCGCGGCGCTACGCGATTCCTTATGTTTTGCTGGCGGCCCTCATCGTCGGTGGGCTGAGCTTCTTTGGTTTGAGCGAGGCGCATCGCGTGCGTACCTGGACGAGCGACATCGCGGCGTTCACCCCAGCCTCGTTGCGCCATCTGTTTCAGCTGACGGTCGTTCTGGCGGCATTGAGCCTCGCGGTGGCGTGGCACTGGTCGCGCCGCAAGGCATCGCTGATGGGTTGCGCGATCACCGGCGTGCTTGCGCTCGCAGCCGTGCTCGCGCTGCTCTGGCATCACGATCGCGCACCCGGCACGCTCTACCGGATCGCATGCCCAACCGGCGACGCGTCGTGTGCCGCGCGCAACAACCTCGATGTTGCAATGACAGCGTGGCTCAATCGCATTCACGACGATCTGGCCTTGCGAGTCGATCGGGGCGAGGCGGTCGATCCCGTTCCGGTCTACCTGGTATCGGCAGAAGGCGGTGGCATTCGTTCGGCGTACTGGACGGCGTCGGTTCTGCACCGGTTGAGATATCGGATGGACGAGCGCTTCGATCTGCATACCTTCTCGCTGGCGGGTGTGTCGGGCGGCGCGCTGGGCGTCGCAGTATTCCGCGCCTGCGAAGAGGCGCACACGTCGGCGGACGACGTGGGCAGGTGCATCCGGCGCTTCGGCGAGACCGATTTGTGGACGCAACTGTTGGGCGGGTTGCTGTTCGAAGATGCACTGGCCAATATCGTTCCGACTTTCTTTTGCAAGAGTCCCGGTTGCGGCGTTTTCGGACGCTCCTACTGGTTTGAAGGGGCCATGGAAAGTGTGGTGCCTCTGATGGCGCAGGGACTCGCTTCTCGCCCAGGTGCGCGCGATCGCACGCCGCATCTGTTCTTCAATGTGACGACGGCCGAAACCGGAGAGCGCGCAATCGAGAGCGACGTCGCGATCGACTGCCTCCACTTCCCTGGTGCGCGCGACCTGTTGCGCATGATAGACGCCGACCTGCGCTTGAGCACCGCCGCGCACAACAGCGCGCGCTTTCCGTACACCAACCCGGTGGGTGCGATCTATGGGCCGAACTGCTCCGATGAGCTTTGCGCCGTGGAAACGCCTTTGAGCGCCGGCCGGCCACGCTTGTGCGCCCGGGCGCAAGACGGCGGGTACTTCGACGATAGCGCGACCCTTTCCACCATCGACATCCTGCGCGCCCTGCGCCGATGTCTCAGCGAGGACGGGTGCGGGATCGATCCGGAAAACGGTGGGCTCTCCGCGCAGAGCAGGACGCAACTGCGCGCGTGGGTAAGGCCGGTAATGATCGCCATTCGCAACGAAGCGAGATTCGTTGCGAGCCCGCGAGACAAGGACGCGCCGCCTTGCGTCGCCTCGGACGATCCGCATCGTCTTCCCGAGTTTCCCAAGCAAGCTGCGCCGCTCAGGTTGTTCGCCTCTGTCTCTTCGGCGCCGCTCACACTGTTCAACACTCGCGAGGCCCACACGCACCGCGCGGATGCAACGCTGCAGCGCGACGCGCAAGCGCTCTGGCAGGATCTGAAGATCATTCCCATTGAGCCGCGCTTGCCGTGCGGGAAGACCATCGAATGGATCGCTGACGCGGCCATGCGCCGGTTCGATCTGCTGGCCGACGACACGCTGTATCCCTCGGGCTGGTTGCTGTCCGCTCAGGCACTCGACGGCATCGAGCGCCAGGCGGACCGTATCGTTCCCTAAATCCTAGGGCAAGTTTGCCAGAACGTCCAAGGCGGCGCGCGACGGAAGGAAGAAGTATGCGCCGCCGCGCGTGGTCACGAACTGTTGGAGTCCCGTGACCTGGACTGGACCGCTCTCGGTCGGCACCGTGAGGACGTCGCTCCCCAGCGCTGGATCGGTTTCGTTCTGCAGGCCCTGGAAGCTCGGATTCAGCATCCAGCGCTGCTGAATGAATTCGAACTGCCGCTCGATATCGACATTCACGCACATGAACAGCAGACCGGGTTTGCCGCCGCCTTCGGCATTGTAGGAGCGCCCGACGCGCAAAATGCGATGGCGGTTGACGGTAGCGAACTGCTCCTTCGAACCTCCAGCGAAGCTGTCGCGCGGATTCGCGCGGCGGATGTGCGCGCCGATCGGGCAGCGCAACCCCATCGGATCGTCGTCGGCGAACTGAAAGTCGTTCTCCGGAAGTGCGGGCGGCTTCGGGTCGGGCCCGGGGGCGGTGGGATAGCGCACGAGCGGCGTGCCGTTTCTCCAGCGCCCGACCATCTTCGCCGCGAGGAGCTCTTTGCACAGTCCCACATCGCCCGACGTCAGTCGATCCGCGTGGGCGGCGCCGGCGCGCTCGAGGAAAGTATTGAAGGCATCCACATTCTGTTCGAGCTGCCGCACCACGAGAAAGGTGCCATTGCGACCGATGTCGCGCCTTCCGGTCGAGCGGGCTCGGGAAAACTCGGGACGTTGACGATAAGGATCATCGCCCTCGGAGTGCAGCAGACGTGCGGGGTCGGCGCTCGCACAGATCGTGGGCGTCGGAGCGAATCTGCCCAGACCATCGGGATAGCCCAGCACCAGTTCTCCGGGCTCGAGGATGTCGTTAGCACTATCTTTGCGACGGGCCAGCTTGGTGCCACGCATGGCGGGCTGAGACACGCCGTCGAAGAAGCCGAAGGCTTCCTTCGAGCTCGCGCGTGGGGGGAAGTCCTTTGCGAATGGAATGGAATGACCGAGCTCTGCGGCGAGATTGGTGATTTTGTGTTTCATCACCCGTACGTGGCCATCGGACTTGCCGTAGATGAGCACGATGGCGTCCGCCCGCTTGTCCCTGGCGCCGCCCCATGTCCATTTGCCCGGTGCGCTCTCGCCGATGTCGCGTAGAGCGCGCGCACGGTAATCGGCGTCCATCCCTTGCTGGAACGCGACCGGGAAGGTGGCGAGATCGCTCGACGACAAGCCAAGCTGTTCCAGCGCATGGCTGCTGAGGCCGATTGCCAGCGCGGACTCGTGTGTGGTCACCTCGCCGTAGGTGACCTCATCCTTCAGCGGGTTGAGCCAGAGCCGGGCCTTGATCGGATCGTTGTCGCCGAAGCGCACGATCAGACAGCTCGTGTACCAGCTGCGCGACAAGGCGCCGAATGCCAGGGTCTGAATCTCGGTCGTCTGCAGCAAGTGCGCCGGTCTTGGGAGTGAGCCGAAGCACGCGAGCCAATCGGCTGCGTCGGCCTCGGACTCGGCCGAAGCCAGGCCCTGACGGATGGCTGCGTTGATGCGAATACGCTCGGTGGTGAGATCGGGATAAGCGCTGTACCAGAACAACACGGGCCGCCCTTGATTGCGCGCCCATCGCACCAGCCGATCCCGATCGACTGCGCCTTCCTTCACCAACCCCTTGGTTCGCGGAAATCCGACGCAATTGGTCCAGATCCCGGTTACGCCATGGGCGCCGGACGCGCTCGCCACAAAGTCTCCGACATAGCCGAGCCACGTGCCGTCGAAATTGGAATAGAAAACGAGCTTGTCGGTCCCGGGTACCCGCAACCAGCGCGCGAAATGAATGATGCCGTTCGAGCCGAGAAACCCCGGACGAGTGAAGTAGCGCCCCAAGCCTACCGACCAGAACGCGAAGCGAAGGGTGAGGTTGCGAAGGCGGCCTGGCTTGATCTTCGATACCGCGAACATCAGGTTTTGCGCGCCGAACGTCTCGTGCTCCATCAACTCGGCGACCGCGTCCTTGCGCGGCTCGTAATCGTCCGGCTCGTCGCTCTCCTCGAGCTTGCGCAGCTGCAAATAAATCACCAGGCTGACCAGCGCGGAGGCGAGAGCCACCAGGACGATCGCGGCCGCGAAGAAAATCGCCGCGCCGGCGAGATTGGACCAATACCAGCCGAACGGGATCGCGAGGAGCACGATGAGCAGCGGCAGCAGCGGGAAGAGGAAGGTGAGAGCGCCCGAGAGCGCAATCTTCCATGCCGTGCGCACGCCGTGAAGCAGATCGATGGGTCGGTCAGGGATGGCATCGCCGAAGAACTGCTTCACCAGCGGATTCAGTCCGCTCTCCGGCGCACCGCCCAGACACGGGGCGGCCTCCGGGACGAATGCCCACTTCATATCGCCCCACGCCCAGATCTTGTCGCGCACCTGCTCGAGGCGCTCTATCGCCGGGCCCTGTGAAGGCAGACCGGCAAGAATCCGGGTGATCCGCTCCGCGAGACACTGTTCGCGGAGGATCCGCTGCACGCTCATGCCCGGCGTTCCGGCGAACGGCAGCCCGGTCGTCGACCACAACGATTGTCCGAGCGTGCGACTGTGGCCGCGCAGAACGTCGCGCAGTTGTGCATCGGGAAAGATGCGCGCGACCTCGAATATGTCGTGCAGCTCCTCTTCGAGCGCCTCTGCGATCGCGTCAATCGCACTGTCTTGGCTGCCATCGCAGGTGGCTTCGAGCATCAGATGTGACGGCTCTCCCACGTCGGCCTCGAGCACGGTGAGACTCATGAAGTGCACCACCCCGGTCTTCTTCAGCCGTGCGGCGATATCCGGGTGTGCTGGATTGCCCAGCTTCTTCAGGGCGTCATTGACGACATCCGGCTTGACGTCGAAGGGAATGGTGATGGTGATGAAGGCGTGATCCATGGCTAGGGGTCGAACTCTACGGTCAGATGCTCGGGGAACAGACCGAGAAGACGCAGCCTTCCGTCGCGGCCCTCTGCGCGGCGCAGGTTGGTCTTCAGTAGCAGCGCTTTGAACATCTGCGTGATCTGCGCGTCGGCGATGAACCTGCCGGCGCACCAGTGCAGACCGTGGCCGAACAGCATGTAGTCCGAGGCGGCTCGCCCCGGGTCGAACCGGTAAGGATCTGCGATCTGACGCGGATCGAACATCGCCGACTGCGTGCTCGCCAAAACGTAAGTTCCTTTGCGAATTCTGGTCGCACGCCAGGTGCCGCGCGCCAGCACGTAGTCACGCGCGCAGCGTCGCCACGGCCCGGGATTGAGCGGCATGAACCGCATCGCTTCGAACAGGCAGCGGCTGAGGAGCGCGTCGTCGCCGCTGTGTGCGGCCGCCTGCGCAGCTTCGAGAAAATCGCGCCGGGAGAGCAGCATCTCGAGGATGTGTCCGGCTGCCATGGTGTTGGTCGGCACGAAGCCGATCACCATTCCCGTGATGAAAGAGCAGATGAGCAGCCGATCGAGGCCGCTGTCCTTGTCCAGACCCCCTCGCGCCAGGCGCGCCAGAACCGTGTCCTTCGGGGGCGAGCCTGGCTCCTTTGCGGCTCGGTCGAGCTCCTGGTCGACGCTCGCGCGGATCACTTCCCGGACGATGTCAGCGCCCGCCAGCACCGTCTGTTGCATCGACGGCCGGCTAAATGGCGGACCGAACAGATATCCGCTCATGGCGATGGTGGCCAGCTTGAATTGCTTTCTGCTCTCCGGTGGGACGACCAGGCCATAATACTGTTCGCATAGCCGCAACGGGGCTTCGAGAATCAGATCCTGTACAGCATCCAGTCTGCCGTCGGAGCTTTCCACGATCTTCTGCGCAGCCTCGCGCGCGGCTGGCACCACGATGGTGGCCACATCGTCGCGCTTGAAGTACGCCATGACGAGCCGCAACTGCCGCCAGTATTCTTCATCTCCGTCGAGTCCCAGGATGAAGCTGGTGCCATCGGGGACGCCGTCGTTCAAGAGCCTGGTTTCTTCCGCCATGGCCACCTTGAACACCTCGTGATTGGTCAGCACCTCGACGACATCTGCATAGCGCGTCACCAGCCTCCAGATCGGGGGCCACGGGATGGGAAAATTCGGTGTCAAGTCGTACCACGCCGGGACCGGCAGGATCGGCCAGAACGTCCTCACCAGACCGAATGCCCACTGCGGCGGGTTGCCGAACGCCTTCCCAAGAAGTTTGGCGAGACCCCGCAGGCGGAGCTGGTCGGGATCGAAGGCGGAGGCGGGAGGAGCGGTCATGGTTAGCCGAGGCTGGCAAGCATTGACCGCGCGGTCCATAGGTCGGGTGCATCGCCGTGTACACCGGCGCGTTCGCAAATCGGCGCAAGCAGCGCGTGCGCCTCGCGCCGGACTCCCTGCTCAGCAAGGAGTCGTGCGAGGTCGCATGCCGCGCGCAACTCCCACAGCCCGGCCTCACGCTCCTGGGCGAGCGCAAGCGCCCGCCGGAACTGTGCGCCGGCTCCGTCGCGATCGCCGCTCGCAAGCAGCAGACCGCCGTAGACGCGATGAATCTCCGCTTCGTCCCAGCGCTGCGAAGTGGCTTCCATCACGGAGAACGATTCACGGATGCATTCGAGCGCAAGGGACGTTTCGCCGATGCGCCCATACGCTTCGGCCGACATGCGCAGGAAGCCCGAGACGAACAGGCCGCTGCCGGTCGCTCGATAAGCCGTCATGCCGTTGCGCAACTGTGCTTTCGCCTCGTCGGCACGACCGAGCGCGGCGAGACAGTACCCGCGAAACAGGGCGCCGACCGCGCCGTAGTACGCGATGCCGTGCTCCTCGAGCAGCGGCATGAGCTCGTCGAGATGCTGCAGCCCGGCCTCTGGAGAATCGATCGTCAATGCTATGAACGAGGCTCCGTTCAGGGCGTGCGCCAGCGTATACGCATTGGCAAGCTGCCGAGCGTAGGCGAGCGCCTCTGCGCTCGCGCGGCGCGCTTCGGTGAAGCGCCCGACACACATGAGTGACCACGAGAGATAAACGAGCATGACCACCTTGGGGTCGTCGATCGTGATTTCTGCGTAGGTCGCACGCCGAGCGGGATCGTAGAGCCGAAGACCACGCTCGAGAAACTCGCGCGCGCGGCCGAAGGCGCCCAGCGGATGGTGTGTGACGCCGCTGAAGCGGCAGCCCATCAACTGCCACAACGCATCGTTGCGCGCCGCGCCGCGTTCCAGCAGGCTCAGTGCCTGATCGCGCGCCTCATTGAGTTCACCGCGCAGGAGGGCGTGCGTCCACAGCCCGTGCAGCACCGACAGCAGTTGCGGTGGATCTCCAAGCTGGTTGCACAGCGCGCGCGCTCTGACGAACGTGTCACCGGTGCTGGCTACGGCGTAGCCCTGCGTTGCGATCTGCGCCTTGCCGAGCGCGGTGGTCAGATCGAGCTCGCATTTCACGCGCCAGTCGTTCTCGGTCAGGCTCTGCAATACCTCCAGCCCGCGGCGCAGGTGGACCAGCGCTTCTTTCATGGCCGATCGCCGCATCGCCTGGTGACCCGCGCGCAACCAGTAGCCGGCGGCCTTTTCCCTCAGGGCGCCTTCGGTGCAGTGCTGTGCGATGATTTCGGGCTGCGCTTCGGCGCGCTCCGGAAAGTGCGATTCGAGCGCTTCTGCGACGCGCGCATGCAGCGAGCGGCGTCGCTCCCGTACGAGCATTCCGTGCGCGGCATCGCGGATCAGCATATGTCTGAAGCTGAACCCGATCGACACACCCTCTACCGTCTTGCGCGGCACGACCAATCCCGCCTCGAGCAATCGAGCCAGTGCGACTTGCACTGCGGGCTCGGGGTGATCGGCGACCAACGACACCAGCTCGCTGGTGAAGTCGCGGCCGATCACGGCGGCGACCTCTGCAATTTCGCGCCCTGCACCGAGGCGATCCAGGCGTGCCACCAGCGAAGCCTGCAGAGCGGGCGGCACGCCGGTATGTTCTTTGCGGCCGGCGAGCGCGTCGGCGACCCCGCCGCCTTCCACGATCGCCTGCGTCACCTCCTCGAGAAACAGCGGCACGCCGTCGGTGCGGGCGACGATCTCGTCGATGACACGACGCGGCAGCGGGTTGGCGCGCGCGATCCAGCCGATCAGCTTCGCGCTCTCCTCGGCGGCGAGCTGGTCGAGCACCAGGTGTGTCACGTGCGGCTGCGTGACCCACGCCGGCTCGAACTCGGGCCGCGCGGTGATGACCAGCAGAATGTTCAGGTCGGCGACGCTCTTCACGGTCATCGCCAGCAGCTCGCGCGAGGATTCGTCGCTCCAGTGCGCATCCTCGAAGATCGTAAGCAGCGGCAGCCGGCGGGACATCCGCTCCAGGACGCCGAGGAGCGCGCGCATCACGCGCTCCTGCTTCTTCTGCGGCGAGAACTGCAGTACCGGAAAGCGCGCGCCCGTGGGGATCAGAAGCAGCTCGGCGATGAGCTGCAGATCCTGCTCGGGAATGTGGCCCAGCATGGCTTCGAGCTTTGCGAGCTTGTCCTCGGCGCTGTCGCCGGGAGCGAAGCGGGCAACGAACTCGATCTGCTGAATGCAAGGATGCAGCGGGGAGTGCTGTCGATGAGAAGAGCTGAAAAAGCGCACGCGCGCGTGCGGCTGGCCCTGCAGTTCGTGCAGCAGCTCGGCGGACAAGCGCGACTTGCCGATGCCGGCTTCGCCCGAGAGCAGCACGACCTGACCCCGTCCCGCCTGCGCCGATTTCCAGAGGCGCACGAGCTCCGCGCGCTCTGCGTCGCGACCTACCATCGGCGCGAGGAGCTCGCCGTGCTGCGCGTCGAAGCGGCTGCTCACGGGCCGGATGCCAAGGGCCTGCCATGCGCCCACCGGCTGGGAAAGCCCCTTCACGTTGAGCAAACCTAGGCTTTTCCATTCGAACAGATCGCCCGCCATCCGCCGGGTCTCTTCGGCGACGAGGATCGTGTTCGGCGCGGCGAGGCCCTGCAGGCGTGCCGCGAGATTGGGCGTGGCACCGGCCACGTCCAGACCCAGTGCGTCGCCGGTCCCGATCACATCACCAACGACCACGAGCCCCGTGGCGATGCCGATACGCACCTGCAGTCGACGCTCGTTCGGCAAGGCAAGTGCGGCAACCGATTCCAACGTTTTGAGCGCCGCGTGCACGGCGCGCTCGGTGTCGTCTTCGTGGGCTTGCGGGTAGCCGAAATAAGTGAGGGCGCCGTCGCCCATGAAGCGAGCCACGAACCCGCCGAACTCGCGCATCGATCGAGCCACGGCGCGATGAAAGGCGCTGAGGATCTCGGTCAGGTCCTCCGGGTCGATTTCCGCCGCGAGCGCGACCGAGTCGACGAGATCGCAGAACACCACGGTGAGTTGGCGGCGCTCGGTCCGCGAAGCGAGTTTCCGCGTGCGCAGCCAGGCCGGGCTCGCGATGTCAATGGCATCAGCATCCGAGCCGCATGCGGAGCAAAAATTCGCCGCTCCTATGTCCGCGCCACAACGCGGACAACTCCTGAGTAAGCTGCTGTTGATGGCGACCCCCTTTTGCGAGGCAGCTCAACCCCGCCTCATGCCGTGCACCTCAGGGCGGAGGCTGCACAGCTATACTCGCCCGTTGCCGACGATACCTCACTACGTCGCTTGCTGCAAACATCTTTAAGCAGGCCTCTGATCGATGCCAGTTCCCCGGTCGAACCCGCTCCTGCGGAGCTCAGGTTTGCGCATCCACCTGGAGCGCAGTTTAGCAACCGGGCGCTTACAGATCGCATACGGATTGAGCGGAAGCACAGAAAAGCCGGGCTGGCGGGCTTCGGAGAGCGGGATAAATCCAGGCGCCCTGAGCGCACTCTGACGTCCCCCTCACTTTATCGTTCGCCTCAATTCCGCCCACGCTGGGGGTGGCGGTGCTTGGCACCCCGCGCGCCCTGATGCACCATAGCGGAACCCAACGCCAAGGAGGAGACGGCGATGAAATCCGTTTCTGCCTTCATCGAGGCGCGCGACATTCTGCTGCGTCACCGCGACAACTACGATCGCGCCTGCAGCGAGTTTCACTGGCCGCAGCTTGGCGAGTTCAACTGGGCGCTCGACTACTTCGACGCACACGCTCGTGGCAACGATACGCTTGCGTTGTGCCGGGTGACTGCTCGCGCGTGAGCGTCGGCGGCGCCGTCGACGGTTGGGCGAGCTTCGAGAATGCGTACCAGGCGAGCGCTGTCTTCGAACCTGATGGCCCGACACGCGCCACCGACCCGATGCTCCTCTACTTCACGTCCGGCACGACCAGCAAGCCGAAGCTCGTCCTGCACAGCCATCAGAGCTATCCGGTCGGACATCTGTCCACCATGTACTGGATCGGGCTCAAGCCCGGCGACGTGCACTGGAACATCAGCTCGCCGGGTTGGGCCAAGCACGCCTGGAGCTGCTTCTTTGCACCGTTCAACGCCGGCGCAACGATCTTCGTCTAAGCACGCGCGCGAGAATCTCGCCCCTTACAAACGGATTCGCCGGCTCGAGTTCTTCGAGCTGCCGAAGACGATATCCGGAAAAATCCGGCGAGTGGAACTGCGCAAGATGGAGGCTGCGCGCACCAGCGATGCCCGCCGGCCGATCGAGTTCTGGGAGGAGGATCTGCCGGAGTTGAAGTGACGCCGTGGTGAGCGACGGCGGAGAATCGATCGCAAGCTTTCGGTGGGAATTTTTGCGATCGGTGCTGGCACTTTGCGTTGGTGTACGACGTGAGGCCTGTCGACGACGCAGCGGTGGGTGGTGGGTTCGGGCAATTTCAGTCGGTCGGGGTAAAATTACCCGATCCATCCCGAGGTCGGCACATGGCAGCCCTCAGGCGCTATCTCCAGTCCGCGGTCGAGCACGATCTCGCCCGCAAGAACTTCCCCCCTTGACCCTCAACATCCCCCCTCAGTCCAGTGCCCAGGTTCATCCTGTCCGTCGCTCTGCTCTGTACACTGGGAATGGCAGCTTGCGGCCAACTCCAGCCGTTCGCGCCCTCCAAAATTCACGCTTGGAATGACCGGTCTCAAGGCGCAGCAGACGTAGCTTGATGTCGCAAGCGTGGCGAGCGATCTCCAAAACAGACCGTCAAAGATTAAGTCGCCAACCAGCATGAAAAGCTGATCGAGCGTTTGCAAGTTAAGGAATCGAAGTGGCGCTATCGACCCAGTGGACCTACGATCATTCCGAAAGCGGTCTTCGCAGAGCGCGCCTGGGGGGACAGTTAAATTGGCTGGGAGCATCGATACGCGCATTAGGAAGGTCGCTGGCGGACCATCTCGCTACTCATCAATCCAATACTCACCGCTCGTTTCTGCTGTCAGCGAACTTGCGCCAGGCGCACGTTCGCCACCGCCGCGCAACTGCCCCCGCATGCCCTTGAACTTACCTGTGCCGCCTACGAAGTTCTCCACGAATACGAACTTGCGGCCTCCCGCGCTATCGACTTGCGTTGTACCGGTGAAGCGGCTAAACACCTTGTTGCCGTCTTCGAGCGTATATACGCTGTAACCGGTGAACAGTCCATTTTGGTTCACGTAATCGGTCATATCGGTCATTACCCTTTCCTTCACTATGACTCCAGCGAAAGCAAGGTCGCGTTTTGGGTAGTCCATGTGGAGTTGATAGATACGCACCTGATGCCCAGGTATATCCCCCACGTCGATGGCGTATTCTTGTAAGTATTGGTTGGGGCCTTCAGGGGTGGGGGGTATTGTGTACTTCTGCTGCGCCCACGCTTGGCTTGCTATGCACAGCGTGGCATCGCTGATGAATGCGACAAACAAAGCAGTCAAACGAATAGTGTTCATAGCTTCCTCCACTGTGGGGTCGCGAACATCCAAGGCGATGCTTACGAAGGGCTGCTCAAAATCCATCGTGTTGCGTATGGTGTTCCTAGACCCATCGATGTAGGGTTAATCTAGCGCAAACTAACGAGAGCACGGTCGGCCGGGTTCCGGTGAAGGACCGCTTCTGGCCGATTCTGTTGAAAAACTCCCCATCGCGAGGTGCCACAAATTTCAGGCGGATGTAGATCGAATCGAAAATACCAGCAGCATTGCACTGTCTCGGGCGATTAGACGCCGTACGTACTATCCCCCACTTCGTAGCCAACTGCGCGGCTTATAGAGGCTACAATTTTTCCATCACCGTTCCTTCTGGCCGAGAAGCGCCTATCGACCAAAGAGCTCAGTGCGACCCGATCAAGCCTCTTCGCAATGGACGTTTAGCAGCCCCACTTCACCCTGCCACATACAGCAGAGCAAGGCAGCGCTATTTGTGGCTCCGGTGCAACTGGTTGGGCTCGCGTAGCGCAACCCCCAGATGTTTACGTTCTTTACTGGCAGCCTTTGCCCTTGGGCTCGATCACGAGGTACTCCACCCGCTTATCACTGATGTTGTACGGCTGTATCAGCCCACCACCTGGGGCCCACCATACTCGCCCTGCGTAGCTCGCAAGGGCGGTGACCGAGTTGCCGTCGGGGAAATTCGTCTGCCACCGCTCGCTCCCGGTTATTTCGACGATCACGACACCGATACCTTTAGTGTCGAAAAACGCGGTGGATTTCTCGTGCGGTCCAAAAATCGCGCGCACAACCCGCACGCAGTCGTTCTAAAATTCGAGTTTGTGATGCGCCGCATCTACTTCGACATCCATCTGGGCTGCGGCAATAGAGCAGAACGATACGACATACAGGGAAGTCGCGAGACCAGAGAGGATCTTTCGCATAACTGCTCCTTTCATTGACATGACTGTGAGTTGAGCGGGGCGCGTGTTCGCTAAACGGGCGACCTTTGCCTACAAGATATTGAAGCCGGCCGCGTGATGACCGACCACTTCACGAAGCAGTACTCTCCGCGACTGACAGGCCGGTTGCAACCGATCTTTGGATCGCTTCCCAAAGGCTCGTTGCACCGGAGACGTGGCGAATTCACCAGCGAAGCAGGACGCCGCTGTTCCGCGCCTCCGGTCCAACGGCTGTTGTGCGGATCATCCGAGGCCGTTGAGATGCGCCACGCTGCTCAATACTCCGCTTCGCATACAGACTCTTCCGTCAGACCCGCCGGGGTCGCTACGCCTTTGTAATAACCGCCGCCGCGGATGGCCTTGTACTTGCCGGTTCCGGCGATGTAGCGGAAGACTCCGAGGTAGGGAATCTCCCAGGCATCGCCGCCCTTGGGAACGAGATATTGTGTACCTTCCCATTTGGCCCATAACTTCTCGCCGCTCTTCAGCGTAGCAACGGCATAGCCGCTCTCAGTCCCGGTCCCCCCGATCTGGTCTATGTGACCGTATACAGTTTGTTCCGCGCCATCGAAATCGGGGTTCTTGCTTGAGATCACATCCAAACGAACAAACTGGACCATCTCGCGGTCGGGCCGATCACCTGGCTTGATCGCTTGCCACGACAGTTGTTGTTTGGACTTCTTGGATCCAGAACAATCTATCTTCTCGGCCAATACCGCACCCGGCGCTAGTAGGATTCCGAGCGTGGCAACAACAGAAGCATTGCGCAGCTTGTTTGTTAGGTCCATGGCTTTCTCCTCTTGGGGTTCTCCACAAACCGTGCACACCTCGCCTTGCTCGGCACCATAAGCCTCCGGAGCGCACGCGTTTGACAATGCCGGAGTTGCGAGCTGCCTTAGTCCAGATCTCAGATCCTCGAGACTGCTAAGTGCACGCACGAGTGGGGTTCCCGCACAGCACCTTACGGCCCAACTTGAATTGAACGACACCGGCGTCGTTCCAATTGTTTCTTGGAGCACGCAAGCTGATCCTTCATAAAGACTTATAAAGACTGACAAACTGTCCGTGTGCAACTGTACCCACTACTTCATCGACGGCTGGCCGGAAGGCTTCGACCAGCACACACCAATAACCAGCTCTGTTCCACGAGCACCCCGTTCGCCGTTGCGGATCGGGGATAGTTGCGCACGCTTTTTTGGCCGCGTTCTTACGACAGGGGGCACCTATGGCTACCGTCAATCCGCGCCTTTGGGGGGCGCTAGCGTTTTCTGCCAGTTGTCTTTTGCTAGTAAACGATCGTGTGCATGCTGATTTCATCACTCTGCCCGTCAAGTGGTCGCAGCCGATTGGGATTGTGCCGGGAACCACGACCATCGAGGGCGTCGATCACCTGTCGAACCATCTGTTGGCCGTGGTCAGAGCCGACGACTTCATTTCCGACGGCCGACCGGTCACGGCGGTACGTTGGTGGGGGTCGTACATCGGGGATACGACGCCGCGGCACACGGACTTCGTGGGTCCGTTCGATATCAGTTTCCATACTTCGATCCTCGGCGCGGCAGCACCGCATCCATTCAGCCTGCCGAGTCTGGAGCCGATCTACTTCACTACGGTGGAAGCGCAGCAAGAATTCGTTGGATTCGACACGGCGGGCGATGCCGTGTATCGCTACGATGCGTTTTTGCCGACGCCGTTTCATGAAGTCGCGGGGCATGAGTACTTCCTCGATATCGACAAGCCGGTCAACCAAGAGCACTGGGGCTGGCACGATGCGAAGGGGCCACATCCGATTCTCGACTGGTCCGCGGTGGCACCCACCCACGGCGGGCCGTGGAGCACCGCCACGGATCCCCTAACCGATCTCGCCTTCGAGCTGATGACGCCAGTGCCCGAAGCGCAAACGTGGCTTACGCTGATGGCCGGGCTCTGCGCTATTGCTCTGATGGCAGGCTGGCGCACGTCTCGCACAGTTTAGATAGTTCCTTGCCCGCAGGCCGGCTCGGGTGCGCAGCGCGCTCGAGTGTGCATTCAGGCGCGCGCGGAGTCCACCGATTGGTGAAGGACGCAAGCGATGACGTTATCGCTCAGAGCATGCCACTGATCGCCGGGCGAACCGCATAGCAATACAACCGGCGCAAGCAATGTTCGATGACCGGGTTAGCAGAGGCTTTTTAGCTTTGCGGTCGCGGCCGGCATCGTAGTATTGGCTAGCATCGCTCGCTGCCGCGACCGCAAAGCTCTACTGCAGATGCACGCGTGTTGTTGGACGCCCCGGCGAGGTTCGAACCCGCGACATCCTAAGTTCCAAGAATAAAGCTGTCGAAAGTCCCTGCACTGCGGTCTTACCGCTGTTTTATCTCCAAAAGGTCTATCCGGGCCTGCGTATCCATAGAGCAACGTGATCCGAGATCTCATCAAGATGAGACACGGAGGCGTCTCGCGAGACGATCGTTGACGTGCCGGGCGGCTTCAAAGCCAGGATCCCGCTTCGAGCTTCCACCTCAAGTGGGGGCATTTCGGAGAGCGCGACAGGCACGCTCGCCGGCAACCTAGTCTGCCGCGGCGAGCGCGTGTGTGAGGCGGACTACTGCCGACCGGGTCGTTCTAATGGGAAGGATCGGGGGTGGCGCCTTTGAACAAGTAACGGGTCCTTGACGGCACCGGAGGTCGGATGCTCGTAGGCTTGCGCAGAGGCGGCTGGAGTGACGACCTGTCGTTTCACGTTGATGGGAGCGCCGTTTCCAGCGCCTCCAGCTCCCGCGCTACTTCCGCCTGCTCCCGCGCCACCGGCACCAGCCCCACCTCCGCCACCTGCACCCATAGCGAGCGCGAGCGTGGGATCGACTGCCAGCAGCGGCAGGATAAGTACGGCAAGACCGATGCAACGCATGCTTGGTCTCCTTTGTGAGGTGCTCAGTAGACTCCTCAAGGGTTGAGATTGGTTCAAACTGAGAGGCTGTTTTCGTAGCGCCGACGCGGCGCTGGCGGCCTCGAGGTGTGCAATGAGAGACAGCTAGCCGATACTAGCGCAGAAGCCCTACAAGCCGAGTCAGGCGTTTCTCGGAGCGCCGACGTGTCTCTCCGCACCCTCGCTTTGAGCTCGCGCGTGCCACAGCGTTCGAGTTCCTCGCGCAGCGCGGGGAGCGTAGCGGGTGCAAGCAGCAGGATACGCATCACACCGCCCAGCTCCTCTATCGCCTCCACCAGCGGCAGCGCGCTCGCGCGCACGACGGCATCGTCCTTCGACTCGCTCGAACTCAAACCGAACCCGCTCGCGGAGCTGTTGGAGCGCATCGGCAAAGGCGGTTCGGGACTGAATCCCAGGCCCTAGGAAGACAGTGCGCCCGGCATGCCTGAAACGATCGCTCACAATGCACGCGTCATACAGGACAAGAGATCGCGGGTCGCGTGGGGCACCCGCCCTCATCATGGGCGTATGCGGGGCCAACTTCGACCAGCTGCCGGAGCCGAAGTGGTCGTGCGGTTACCCGGTCGCGGTGAGCTTCACGCTCGAGATCGACGCCCATATCTTGGCGCGGTTCCGCCGAGCCCGATAGCCTTGAGCGACTGTCGCACTCCCGAACGGCGACGACCTGATGGATTGCCGGGTCCGGTCTTGCGTAACCGGCACGTTTCAGCGGGTAACCAAACGGTAATTGGCCCCCCGCGTCCGCGGGGCGTCTAGAATGTGCGGCGAGTGTCCTCTCGCGAGGCATGAGAAGAAGGACCCCCGATGAGCGCTGCAGCCGATTTCCTGAGGGCACGCGACTTCCTGCTCGCCCACCGGAACGACTACGCGGCCGTGCGCCGCGACTTCCACTTGCCGCAGTTGAGCGAGTTCAACTGGGCGCTCGATCACTTCGACACCATGGCGGCCGGCAACGACAACGTGGCCCTGTGGATCGTCGAGGAGTCGGGCGAAGAGCACCGCCTCTCGTTTGCGACGCTCGCTGCACGGTCGAACCAGGTAGCGAACTGGCTGCGCGCGCAGGGCGTGCAGCGCCACGATCGCGTGCTGCTGATGCTCGGCAATGAGGTCGCGCTGTGGGAGACCATGCTCGCAGCGATCAAGCTCGGCGCAGTCGTGATCCCCGCCACCGGCCTCCTGACGCGCGACGATCTGTGCGATCGGCTTACGCGGGGCGCGGTGAGGCACGTCGTCGCGGGATCAGCCAACACCACGAAGTTCGAAGACCTCGCAGGCGACTACACGCGCATCGCGGTCGGCGCACCCCGCGCCAGATGGCGCGACTTTGCCGCATCGAACGCCTCGCCGTGCACCTTCACACCAAATGGCTCTACCCGCGCGACCGATCCGCTACTTCTGTACTTCACCTCGGGAACCACGTCGGAACCCAAGCTCGTTGTGCACACGCACCAGAGCTATCCGGTCGGTCACCTCTCGACCATGTACTGGATCGGCCTGCGTCCTGGCGACATCCATCTCAACATCTCTTCCCCCGGCTGGGCCAAGCACGCATGGAGCTGTTTCTTCGCTCCGTGGAACGCGGGCGCCTGCGTCTTCATCTACAACTACGCGCGCTTCAACGGGAAGGCGATGCTCTCGGTGCTCGAGCGTTGTCGCGTCACAACGCTCTGCGCGCCGCCGACCGTATGGCGCATGCTCATCCAGGAGGACATCGCGGCCTTCCGCGGGCGCCTCGCCATTCGCGAGCTGATCGGTGCGGGCGAACCGCTCAACCCCGAGGTCATCGACCGCGTTCAGGCAGCATGGGGCATCACCATCCGCGACGGCTTCGGGCAGACCGAGACGACCGCCATGATCGGCAACTCACCCGGCCAGCCGGTGAAGCCGGGCTCGATGGGTCGTCCGCTGCCGGGCTACGATGTGGTCCTGCTCGACGTCGACGGCATGCCCACGGACGACGGCGAGGTGTCCATCCGGCTCGATCCACGTCCGGTCGGATTGATGAAGGGCTACCTGGGCGACGCGGGGAAGAACGCCGAGGTGATGCACGATGGGTTCTATCGCACCGGCGACGTCGGGCAGCGCGACGCGGACGGCTACATCACCTACGTCGGCCGGACTGACGACGTGTTCAAGGCCTCCGACTACCGGATCTCGCCGTTCGAGCTCGAGTCGGTCGCGATCGAGCATCCAGCGATCGGCGAGGCGGCGGTCGTCCCGAGTCCGGATCCGCTGCGCCTCGCCGTGCCCAAGTGCTTCGTTAGCCTGCGACCGGGGTACACCGCTTCGCCGGAGCTCGCCGCGGACGTCTTCGCGTTCCTGCGCAAGCGTCTCGCGCCGTACAAGCGCATCCGTCGCCTTGAGTTCGCGGAGCTGCCGAAGACTTTGTCAGGAAAGATCCGGCGCGCGGAGCTGCGTCAGCTCGAAATCAAGCGACATGCCGCGAACGAGAAAGGGATCTTCGAATTCGTCGAGGACGAGACAGCGAGCGAGGAGCGGTACCGCGCCGTCTTCAACGTGTCCCTCGACGCAATCAGCCTGTGGGATACAGACCTCTACATGATCGATGCGAACCCGGCGTACTTCGAGATGTACGGCTATTCGCGCGAGGAGGTGATCGGCCAGCGCTTTCCGTCCGACCTGCCACCTGACTACGTCGTTTCGCAACAGGCGCTCATCCGCCGGACCCTCGTCGGCGAATCGTGCCAGCTCGAGATGGCTGCCATCCGCAAGAACGGCGAGCGCTTCCTGATCGAGGCGCAGACCATCCCGGTTCGCTACCGGGGCGCGACACACGCGATCACCGTCGGGCGCGACATTACCAAGCGAAAGGCCGCCGAGGCGGAGCGCATGCACCTCGAAATGCAGCTACGACAGGCGCAGAAGATGGAGGCGATAGGGCACCTGGCCGCCGGGATCGCGCACGACTTCAACAACATTCTCACGGGGATTTTCGGATACATCGCGCTCGCGACCGAGCGCCAGGAAACCATTGGCGACGCGAAGCTCGGAGGCTATCTCGAGCACGCGCAAGCGTCGTGTCGCCGCGCGCGAGACCTCATCCAGCAGCTCCTCACCTTCAGTCGCGGGCGGCGCGGAGAGCAACGGGCGATCTCACTCTCCGCGCTCGTGGGGGAAGCGCACGAGCTCGTTCGCTCGACGATGCCCGCGACGCTGGAGCTTCAGGTGACGCTCGACGAAGTCGCCCCCGTGGTGGTTGCCGACCGCGGCCAGCTCGAGCAGGTACTTCTCAATCTTTGCATCAATGCTCGCGACGCGTTGGACGGCACCGGGACCGTCCGCGTCATCGTCCGGGAGACCCGATCCGCGGACCTGGTGTGCTCGAGCTGCCACAGCCGCGTCACCGGTAACTTCGTCGAGTTGGTCGTATGTGACGACGGGCCCGGCATCCCGCCTGCCGTGATGGGGCGGATCTTCGAGCCGTTCTTCTCGACCAAGGACGTGGGCAAAGGCAGCGGAATGGGGTTGGCAGTCGTGCACGGGATCGTGCACGAGCACGGCGGGCACATCGTGGTGGAGGCGCCGCAGGAGCGGGGTACTACTTTCCGGATACTCTTGCC
>JBGQKF010000011.1:0-23892 GCA_041499435.1 Gammaproteobacteria bacterium | reverse complement strand
TGATTGGCCCGGGCCTGTTCGGCGCGCTGGCGAGGAACTGCCGCATCACGCGATTCTGAAGATATTTTCCATGCGTGCGGCGCTCGAGCTGGAGCGCTCGGCATTGGAGCGGGCCAGTGGGCAATCAGCGGCTGCGGGGTGAACGGCCAGAAGCTATTCCTTGTCCTCGTCGCGCAGAATCGGGTGGCGGCGGGCGACGCGCCGCATGAACCGGACGTGATCTTGAAAGTTGCGGCAGCCTTCGCACACCTTCAGGTGCACACGCAGGCGCCAGCGCTCCAGCAAGCCCAGGCGGCGATCCTCAGCCTCGGAAACCAAATGAGAAACCTGCCGGCATGTCAGCACTGCGTCGCTCTCCCTAGCCTCAGCGTGCGCCGGCGAACCAGCGCGTCTCCAGACACTGGCGCAGGTTCATCCGGGCGCGATAAAGCATGACCCAGCAATTGGTCGGTGTGATGCTCAATTCCTGACAGATCTGGTCGGTTTCCAGCCCCATGAATTCGCGCATGTAGAAGACGCGCGCGACCTGGCCGGGCATCTGCTGGCTGCACTGGTCGAACACCTCCCAGAAGCGCTTTTGTTCGAGCGAGCGCTCCGGATCCCCCCAGGTCGTCGGAAAGCTATGCCAGTGATCGGTGTCCTGCTTGTTGAAGTGCAGGTCCGCAAAATCTTCCTCCGATTCCATCACCGCCGGCGCATCGACCGTGGTTTCACGCGCCTGCTTGCGGAAGACGTCGATGATCTTGTGCTTCAGGATGCCGGTGAGCCAGGTACGCAGGGACGAGCGGCCGGAGAAGCGGTCCGGACTTTCCACCGCTGCGAGCAGCGTTTCCTGCACCACGTCGTCGGCGCGGCTGGCGTCGCGCAGATGCAGCAGCGCATAGCGGTAGAGATAGTCGCGGTGCTGGGCGACATCGGGTGGCGTCGGCTTGGCGGGCGTACTCATGGGGCGCAATCTAAACGGTTTGCATTCGCAAAACAAGGCTTCGCTTTGCGTGCCAGCTGGCCCTTGAAAAGATCTTCGCCGCTCCTATCTTATGCCAAGGCAGCACCCGCTCAAGATTAGACATAAAGGATAGGAGCTATCTATGGCAAACGTGACCCGTTGGGATCCCTTCGAGGACAACTTGGATGAACTGTTCAAAGGCTTCTTCCTGCGTCCGATGCGCCTCGAGCATTCGCAGGAGCCGATGCGCATCAAGATGGACGTGAAGGAAGATGACAAGGCATATGTAGTGCACGCCGAAATTCCAGGCGTGAAGAAAGAAGATATTCAGGTGTCGATCGATGGCAACCAGGTTGCCATCAGCGCCGAGGTCAAGCGGCAGAAGGAGGAAAAGCAAGGCGAGAAGACGCTGCGCACCGAGCGGTACACCGGCAAGGCATACCGCGCGTTTTCGCTGGCGCAGGACGTGGATCAGGAACAGGCGCAGGCGCGCTATGAGAATGGCGTACTGGAGCTGACGCTGCCCAAGCGAGCAGCGGCCTCCACGCGCAAGCTGACCGTACAGTGAGGTCGACGTCGGGCGGCACAGACAGCAGCCCGACGGGCAATTGAGGTATCCGAACAGGCTGCGGCTTTGGCTCGCGGCCCGTTTGCTTTGCGGCGCGGTAGAATCGTGCCTTCGTCCTTTCCGGCAGGCATATGGCATTCACCGACTCCAGCGCGGCACAGCGTGCGAAAATCCTCGCCGAAGCGCTGCCGTACATCCGCCGCTTCTATGGCAAGACCATCGTTGTGAAGTACGGCGGCAACGCGATGACGGACGAGCGGCTGAAGGCATCGTTCGCGCGCGACGTGGTGCTGCTCAAGCTCGTGGGCATGAACCCGGTGGTCGTGCACGGCGGGGGCCCGCAGATCGATCAGTTCCTGACCCGGCTCGGCAAGAAGGGCGAGTTCGTGCAGGGCATGCGCGTCACCGACGACGAAACCATGGACGTGGTGGAGATGGTGCTGGGGGGGCTCGTCAACAAGGACATCGTTACGTTGTTGAACCAGCACGGCGGGCGCGCGATCGGGCTCACCGGCAAGGACGGCAGCTTCATTCGTGCACGCAAGCTGCTGGTGACGAGCGCCGAGAAGAGCGATGAGCTGATCGATCTCGGGCAGGTGGGCGAGGTCGAAAGCATCGATCCGCAGATCGTGTCGTTGCTGGAGACCGGCGAGTTCATTCCGGTGGTGGCCCCGATCGGCGTGGGCAGCGACGGGCGCAGCTACAACATCAATGCCGATCTGGTGGCGGGCAAGCTCGCGGAAATTCTGCGCGCGGAAAAGCTGGTGCTGCTCACCAACACGCCGGGCGTGCTGGACAAGGATGGCAAGCTGCTCACGGGCCTCACGCCCAAGCAGATCGACGCCTTGTTCGCGGACGGGACGCTCTCCGGCGGCATGCTGCCGAAGATCTCCTCCGCGCTGGATGCGGCCAAGGGCGGCGTGAAGAGCGTGCACATCATCGACGGCCGCGTGGAGCATGCGCTGCTGCTCGAAGTGCTCACCGATGAGGGGGTCGGCACCCTCATCCGCAGCCGCTGAAGCGCATTCACCACGCCGGCGGCAAGCGTCGATGATGCGACGCGAATCGAACAGCACATGCCAGCGTTAGAGCGACGTCGCACCCGGCGTGAGCCGCACGGCCGCGCGAGCGTCGCCTGGCTGTTCGACCTCGACAACACCCTGCACGATGCCGATCCGCACATCTTCCCGCATCTCAACCGCTCCATGACGGCGTACTTGGAGACCCACCTCGGCCTGTCGAGCGACGACGCGAGTCGGCTGCGCATGCAATACTGGCGGCGGTATGGTGCGACGCTGCTCGGGCTCATGCGGCACCATGATGTCGACCCGCAGCACTTCCTGCACGAGACCCATGCGTTCCCCGACCTCTCGCGCATGGTGCTGCGGCACCCGTTGCTGCGAACGGTGCTCACACGATTACCCGGCCGCAAGCTGGTCTTTTCCAACTCGCCGGTGCATTATTCCCGTGCGGTCCTGAATCTGCTGCGTGTGGCCGATCTGTTCGACGGCATTTTCTGCATTGAGCAGACGGGGTATCGGCCCAAGCCCGACCGCAGAGGCTTCCTACGGTTGCTGCACCGGCACCGGCTGCTGGCGCGGCGCTGCATCATGGTGGAGGACAGCCTGCCCAATCTGCGTACCGCCAAGCGTTTGGGTATGCAGACGGTATGGGTGTCGACGTCGAGCAGGAGTCCGGCTTACGTCGATGTGGCGATCCGGCATGTTGCACTGCTCCCGGGCAGTCTGGGGCGCTTGCGGTTACCCTGAACTCAGAGGGCATAAGAACCATGGCCAGCAAACCGGGCGAACGAAAGCTCCAGATCCTGCAGACGCTGGCGGGCATGCTGGAGAAACCTTCTGCTGAGAAGATCACCACGGCGGCGCTCGCTGCCAGGCTCGACGTTTCCGAGGCGGCGCTGTATCGGCATTTCGCCAGCAAGGCGCAGATGTTCGAAGGACTGATCGGCTTCATCGAGGAGACGGTGTTCGGGCTGATCAATAAGATCATGACCGAGCAGAAGGGCGGGTTGTCGCAGATCGAGGCCATACTGACGATGCTGCTCGGCTTCGCCAAGAAGAACCCCGGAATGACGCGTGTGCTGATCGGGGATGCGCTGGTGAACGAGAACGAGCGGCTGCAGGTGCGCATCAACCAGCTGCACGACCGGCTCGAGGCGACCCTCAAGCAATGCCTGCGCTTCGCGATCGGCGAGAAAGAAATTCCGGAGGGACTGGACGCGGCAGCACACGCCAATCTGCTGCTGTGTTACGTGATGGGACGCTGGCAGCAATATGCCAAGAGCGGATTCAAGCGCGATCCGATGGAGTTCTGGACTGAGCAATGGAAGCAGCTGGTGCCGGCGTAGGCGCGGCCGGGGACCACACCTTCAACGCAGAGGCCGCAGAGAAGAGCGCAGAGCGCGCAGAGAAAGCAATCTAAGCTCTACAAAGTTCTCGGAACTCATTCGAGTTATCTTCACTCATTCACTTTTCACTCCACAAACGCTACACCCCGGATCCTTCGAGAGCCTCACCGTCCGGATCTGCATATTGAGCACATCCATCAGCAGCAACCGCGCGTGCAACGGCTCGCCGATGCCCATGATCAGTTTCAACGCTTCGGCCGCCTGCATCGAGCCGATGATGCCGACGAGCGGAGCGAACACGCCCATCACCGCGCAGCGCATCTCTTCTAGATCGCCTGCTTCGGGAAACAGGCAGTGATAGCAGGGGCTGTCGTCGCGGCGCAGATCGAACACGGCGATCTGACCGTCGAAGCGCACGCCCGCTCCGGACACCAGCGGCTTGCGATGGCGCACGCAGGCGCGATTGATGGCATGCCGGGTGGCGAAGTTGTCGGTGCCATCCAGCACGACGTCGGCTGCCCTCACCAACTCATCGAGTCGTCCGCCCACCCGGTGCGCCAGCGCTTCGACCTGCACTTCGGGGTTGATGCGCGCGAGCGTGCGCCGCGCCGATTCGACCTTCGGCAGGCCGATGGATTCGGTGTGATGGACGATCTGCCGCTGGAGATTGGTGAGATCGACGTTGTCGTGATCGCACAAAGTGAGGTGACCCACGCCGCTCGCCGCGAGATACAGGGAAATGGGTGAGCCCAACCCGCCGGCTCCGATCACCAACGCGCGGGCGGCGAGCAGCTTCTGCTGTCCTTCGATGCCGATTTCGGGCAGCAGGATGTGCCGGCTGTAGCGCAGCAGTTGCTCGTCGCTCAAGTCGACTTTTGGCTTAGGACCGCCCATGGGTTACTCCGGAACACAGGTTCATGGCTGCGAGCGTAGCGCGCGGCGGGCCCTGCACACAAGGGGGCTTTGCGGCCGGGTGCTTTCAGAAAGCAAAACGGCGCGGATGACCGCGCCGTTTTCGAGGATATAAACGATTCGCGGCTACTGATTGCTGACCACGTTCTGCTGACCGCGCAAAATGTTGAGCGCCTGGTTCAACTGATAGTCGTCCTTCGAGCCATACTGCGGGCGCGGTGCCTTTTCCGCCTTCGCCGGCTTGCCGGCCGGCCCGGGTTTGGCATCGGTCACGGTTTGCGTGTCGGCTTTTACCACCTGCATCTTGCCGCTGTCGGGCGCAGCCGCTTCCGCGGGATTGGGCAGGTGATGCTCTAGGTCGGCTTCGCGCGTGCGCGCGGCTTCGGTGACAGGCTCTTCCGCGAGCACGTCGGGCGTGATGCCCTTCACCTGGATCGAGCGGCCACTGGGTGTGAAGTAGCGCGCGGTGGTGAGCTTGATGGCGGTGTTGTTGCTCAAAACCAACGTAGTCTGCACCGAGCCTTTGCCGAACGTCTGCGTACCCAGGATGACTCCGCGATGGTAGTCCTGCAGGGCGCCTGCGACGATCTCCGACGCGGAGGCCGATCCGCTGTTGACCAGGACTACGACCGGTACCGACTTCGCGCCGGCCGGCACGCGCTTCATATAGTCTTCCTTGGCGCCGCGCAAATAGTACTCGCCGGATGCGGAGAGGTGACGAGTAAATTCCTGGGTGCGCCCGTTCAGATCCACGATCGCCACATTGGGCGGCAGAAATGCAGTGGCAACGCCGACGGCCGCCGACACCAGCCCGCCCGGGTTGTCGCGCAGATCCAGCACGAGGCCGCGCAGCGGATCTTTGTTCTGCGTGTAGAGCGAATCGAGCGCGGTTGCGAGTTGTTCGGCGGTGCGCTCCTGGAAGCGCGTGACCCGCACGTACCCAATCCCGGGCTCGAGCAGCTTGGCTTTCACGCTCTTTACTTGGATGATCGCGCGCTTGAGCGTGATCGTGAGCGGGCCCGGCTCGGCCGCTCGCACCACGGTGATCGTGATTTCAGTATTGGGTTTGCCGCGCATGCGAGTCATGACCTGCTGCATGGTCATGCCCTTGACGTCCACACCATCGAGCTTGGTAATCAGATCGCCGGACTGCAATCCAGCCCGCGCTGCCGGCGTGTCTTCGATGGGCGCCACGACTTTGATCCCGCCGTCTTCGAGCTCCATGTCGATTCCGAGCCCGCCGAATTCGCCTTCGAGGTCGGCCTGCCAGTTGCCCAGCGCCTCGCTGTCCAGATAAGAAGAATGCGGGTCCAGACCGGCCAGCATGCCTTTGATGGCTTGCGCAACCAGTCGCTTCTCGTCGACCGGATCGACATAGGCATTCTTGATGCGACCGTAGGCTTCGATCAGCGCACGCAGCTCTTCGCTTTGCGCGGACTGGCGCACGGGTTCGGTCCCTGCCGCGAATCCGAGAGCGGAGCACAACAGGAAAACGGAGAACATCGCGGTCGCCCTCGCCGTGAGCTTGCGCGTAAGGCGTAGTGCACCGAAACATTGCATGGCTGGGTCGCGCCGCTCGCTTTGCGCGCGCGCTACGATTTCGAATTCGCGGTGGGCGTGATGTGCCATCGAATGAGTACCTCCCCGATGTCTGTTTATCGGCCAGAGTGCTCCCGGCCTTTAATCCCCAATTTGCGACGCAAGAGCTGTTCCAACCGTCCCGGGTCGTTATTGGTTGCGCGCCCCTCCAGTGCGCGCGCGCCTCGCAGATTATCGATTGCGTGACAACAGAAAGAATAGCAGCAAAAAAAAACCGGCAGGTAAATAACCTGCCGGTTTTTTGCGTGTCGAGGCGAGGCTCAGCGCTTACTGATGATCTGCAGACCCTTGAGCAGATTCAACGCCTGGTTCATCTGGTAGTCGCTCTTCGAGCCGAATTCCGCAGGCTCCGCCTTTTCCGCCTTGACATCAGGCGCCCCGCCTTCCTTGGCACCGGGCTTGGGCGGCTTGGGCGCCTCTGTCCCGTCCCCTTTCTCGGTGGGATTGGCGAGGTGGCGCTCGAGATCCGCTTCGCGCATACGCAGCCCCTGGTCGGCTTCCGCAATAGTCGCTTCCTCGACCGCGATGTCGGGCACGATGCCCTTCGCCTGGATCGAGCGGCCGTTGGGCGTGTAGTAGCGCGCGGTGGTGAGCTTGATGGCGGTGTTGTTACCGAGCGGCAGAATAGTCTGTACCGAACCCTTGCCGAAGGTCTGCGTGCCCATGATGATGGCGCGCTTATGGTCCTGCAGGGCGCCGGCAACGATCTCGGATGCGGACGCCGAACCGCCATTCACCAGGACTGCCATCGGCACCGTCTTGACCTGAGCCGGAACACGCTTCAAATAGTCGTCTTTGGTGCCGCGCAGATAATATTCGGCGGAAGCGTACAGGCGCATCTTGGAGTCTTCGGTGCGTCCGTCCGTGTAGACCACCAGCGCGTTTTGCGGCAGGAACGCTGCGGACACCGCAACCGCGGCATTGAGCAGCCCGCCCGGGTCATTGCGCAGATCCAGAATCAAACCTTTCATCTGGCCGTTGTTCTGCTTCCACATCGCGTCGAGCGCGCTCACCAGCTTGTCGGGCGTGTGCTCCTGAAACTGCGTGATACGAACGTATGCGTAGCCGGGCTCGATCAATTTGTACTTCACGCTCTGAATCTGAATCACGGCGCGCGTGAGGGTGACGATCTTAGGCTTGGGATCGCCTTTGCGGATGATGGTGAGCGTGATGTCGGTGTTGGGCTTGCCCCGCATGCGCTTCACCGCATCGTTGAGGGTCATGCCCTTCACGTTGGTCTCGTCCAGCTTGATGATCAGATCGCCGGGCTTGAGACCGGCACGGTAGGCCGGTGTGTCTTCGATCGGCGCGATCACTTTCACGAAGCCGTCTTCCATGCCGACCTCGATCCCCAGGCCGCCGAACTCGCCTTGCGTGCCCACCTGCAGCTCGCGGAACGCTTCGGCGTCGAGATATGCAGAGTGCGGGTCCAGGCCCGACAACATGCCGTTGATCGCCTCCGAGATCAGCTTCTTGTCGTCGACCGGCTCGACGTAATCGCTCTTGATGCGGCCGAAGACTTCGGTGAAAGCCCTCAGATCTTCTATCGGTAGCGGGCCGCCCGCACTTTTCTCGGCCACCGCCGAGAAGTTGAGGGTGATCAGCACGCCGAGGATCGCCCCCAGCGTAATCAGCGCCACTTGCTGCAATTTGGTGCGCATTGCTTTCTCCTTGAATCAGGCAGGCTCAAGTCGAAGTGAGTGCCTGGGCGTTCCGGAGGGACTTCGCGTGCTGCTACCTCAAAGTCACCCAGGTGAGCGGGTCGAATGGCTTTCCTTGAAATCTCAACTCGAAGTATAAACCGGTTTGGGTGTTCCCGCCGGTCGCGCCGACCGCGGCGATGGGGTCCCCGGCCTTGACCACATCGCCCACCTCCCGGTACAGGCTCTCGTTGTTGCCGTACAGGCTCATGTACCCCCCGCCATGGTCCAGGATGATCAAATTCCCGAAACCGCGCAACCAGTCGGCGAACACCACGCGCCCCGGTGCGATCGAGCGCACCTCCTGGCCGTCCTTGGCAGCAATAAACAGGCCTTTCCAGAACAGGCCGCTGTCGGAACGCGGAGTACCGTAACGATTCGCGAGATCACCGATCACCGGCAGCTTCAGCCGTCCTTTCAGCTCGCGAAACGATTCCGCAGAATTCGCCGCTGCATCAGGCAATTGATCGTTGTGCAGGCGCGCTGACTCGCGTGGCGGGGTGTGCGCCAGCTCGCGCGCCAAACGTTCGACCAGCCGGGCGAGCCGCTCCTCGTTGCGCTTCAGCGTGCCGATCTGCTTGCGTTGCTGCTCGATCTCGTTGGAGACCAGCTCGAGCATCTTGGCACGGCTTTCGCGCTCCTGCTCGAGCTGCCGTTTCTCGGCGGCCTGCTCCGTGCGCAAGCGGGCGAGCTCGGCGCTCTTCTCCGCCACCTCGTGCGACAGGCGATCGATGTCGGCCAGATCGCCACGCAGAGCGCTGATCAGGTCGGCTCGCGCGCGCGTCACATACCCGAGGTAATACATCTGGCGCACGATCTCGTCGGGGTCCTGCCGGTTGAGCAAGAGCCGCAGCGGCTCGGGCTGCCCGGAAAGGTACTGCTGGTATACCAGCTTGGCGAGCAGCGCCTGCTGAGTCTGGGCGCTTTCCTGTGCCCGGGTGCGTTGGGCCTCGAATCGGGCCGTGGTCGCTTTGGCGTCGCGCGCGCGCTCCGAGAGTTGAAACAGGCGCCGGTTCGCGTCACTGATGGCTCGCTCGGAAACGCGCAAGGCGTCAGCGGCTTCGGACTTGTTTCCCTCCGATTCGGTGAGCTGCCGCTGCAGGCGCTCAATGCGCCCGCGCAGCTCCTGGAGCTGATCGGAGGGTCCCGCCTGTGCCGTTGCCGTAGCCAGGCAACCAACCACTAACCCCAGATGAATCCGGTGCAGCCTGCGCATGCCTTTCAGCCGGCCGCCTTGCCCTGCGCGGCTACAGCCTTGACCGCTGCCTCGATAGCCGCCTGGTCTCCGAGGTAGTAGTGACGCAGCGGGCGCAGCCCGGCGTCGAGCTCGTAGACCAGTGGGACACCGGTCGGAATGTTCAACCCAACGATATCCTCGTCGGAGACTTGATCCAGATATTTGATGAGCGCGCGGATGGAATTGCCGTGGGCGGCAATAATGACCCGTTTGCCGGATGCGATTGCCGGTGCGATGCTCTCTGTCCAATACGGCAGGAAGCGCGCGACGGTGTCCTTGAGGCATTCCGTCGCGGGGAGCTCGGGAGCCGACAGTTCGCGATAACGCGGGTCGCGCCCCGGCCACCGTTCGTCATCGGGTGTGAGCGCGGGCGGCCGCGTATCGTAGCTGCGTCGCCAGATGAGGATCTGTGCGTCCCCGTAGCGCGACGCCATCTCCGCCTTGTTGAGCCCCTGGAGCGCCCCGTAGTGCCGCTCGTTGAGCCGCCATGAGTTGTGCACGGGAATCCACATCAGATCCAGCGCATCGAGCACAGTCCATAGTGTTCGGATGGCGCGCTTGAGCACGGAGGTGTACGCGACATCGAAGCCATAGCCGCCCTCGCGCAGCAGCTTGCCGGCGAGCTGCGCTTCCTGCATGCCTTTCTCGGACAGATCGACATCGGTCCAGCCGGTGAAGCGGTTCTCCTTGTTCCAGATGCTCTCCCCGTGTCGCAGCAGTACGAGCTTGTGCATGTGCGGCCTCCCATAGAGTAAACGGGTAGACTCTACCGCGAAATTCCGTGGCTCGCTCCTTGCTATCGACTGGCTCGCCACTGGCAGAGCGCGTCCCACGACAAGGGCGCCGCAGTCATCCCCTTCAACAACATGTCATCGTCCACGGCGAACGCAGATCCGGCGGAATCGGCTCAACCGCAAGTCGAGAAGAGAGTGCGCATCGCGATCTGGTTCACGCACGAGCGCGCTCTCCTGGGGAGCCTCTGGGCGCTGGGCCTCATGCTGACGTTGCCTTTCCTGGCGCCGTTCAAAGCACCGCCCATTGCGAGCTTTCATCCCGAGGCGATCGCTGCGGCGCTGGGACTGTTGGCGTTGAGCGTGCTGCCACTGTTCGCCTCCCGCCTGGAGTTGCCTCGCATCGCGTTGCTTCCGCTCGGCGTTACCGTACTGATCGTGGTACAGCTTGCGGCAGGCAAGCTCGTGTTCCACCAGGTCGGCTTGCTCGCGGCCCTCTATCTATTGTGGGCCGCTGCGCTCATCTGCCTGGGGGGATTGCTCAGGCGGGAGCTCGGCCTGGAGCGCGTTGTCGCCCATCTCGCCTGGTTCGTGCTCGTCGGTGCCACCTCAAGCGCAGTGCTGGGCTGGGCACAGCACATCGACAGCGATGCGCTCGGGTCGCTCATGATGCCGCGCTCGCCGGATCGTGTCTGGGCGAATCTGGGCCAGTCGAACCAGCTGGCGGATTATCTCGCGCTTGGGCTGGCTTCGACCGCGTACCTCTATGCGACGGCTCGGATTAAACTTCGCTGGGCCGCGCCTGCGTTGATTGCACTCACTTACATTCTTGCGCTGACTGGCTCGCGCGCGAGCTGGTTCTATTTGATCGGCTTGACGGCGATATCCGCAGCGTTCTTTGTCCTGGAGCGGTCGCAGACCAACCGGCGCCTGGTCGCCTTCAGTGTGTGCGCGTTCCTCGCGCTGCCGGTGCTGCCATGGCTCGCAGGCGTACTGATCCCGGGCGGCGCTGAAGCGACCGCGACCGCCACGTCGCGCCTGGGTGCAGCAGAGTTTGTGTTGGAGGAACGGCCGCGCATCTGGAAAGCCGCGTGGATGATTTTCGAACAGGCGCCGATTCTGGGCGTGGGCATGAGGCAATTCGGCTGGCACCATTTCGTGGTCAACGCGCAGCTGCCCGAGCCGCGCGTAGTCGGCTTTACCGATCATGCGCACAACCTGCTGCTGCAAGTTCTGGCCGAGTTCGGGCTGATCGGTCTCGCCTTGGTGGTCATCTTGTCGGTGCTCTGGGTAGTGAGCCTCCGGCGCCAACCGCGCAGCGCCGCGACGTGGTGGGTTTGGGCTGGCGCGCTCGTGATAGCCGTGCACAGCATGCTGGAGTACCCGTTGTGGTACACGTTCTTTCTCGGTGCGGCGGCGGTTATGGTTGGTATGGGGGACGGACGCACGATAAAATTGTCCCTGTTCCGAGACCGCAGCGGGCGCTGGCTGCTGATCGCCCTGCTTGCCACCGGCTGGCTGGTGCTCGGTCAGCTGGTGCGCGACTATTTATTCTTGGAGAACTTCCTGGCCTTTCGCTATCGGTACATGCACGCGACTGCGGAGGTCAATCGCCAGGCGAAGGACCTGCTGCTCGCGGTTCATCGCGGCTCCCTGCTGGCGCCTTACGTGGAGTTCGGCTTGTCGCGTGCCATCAGTGTGGATTCCGAGCGCCTGGAAGACAAGCTGAAGGTCAACGGGCGCGCGATGCAGCTGTTCCCCACCGACGATATGGTGTACCGCGAAGCCATGCTTCTGGGGCTCCACGGAGACAATGCGCAGGCGCAGCTGCAATGGAATCTCGCTGCCGCGTCCTACCCGGACGAAGAGGAGCGCGCGCTGCGCGTGGTCAAACACCGGGTGGCCGATGGATTAACTCAACTTGCGCCGCTGCTGGAGTACGCTCGCAACAGGTCGGCGGCGCCAACGCGACCATGAAGGAAAGCTGAAAGTGGAGTTCGTACAAAAAAACATCTGGCTGATCATCGCCGCCGTGGTAAGCGGCATCGTGTTCATTCTGCCCACGATCACCAAGCTGTTCTCGCGCGGCAAGGAGGTGGGGACGGCCGGTGCGGTGCACCTCATCAATCGGCGTGATGCAGTGATCATCGACGTCCGTGAGCCCAACGAATTCAAGGCGGGACGCATTCCCAACGCGCGCAATGTGACACTCGCAAAGATCGAGGAGGGCGCCAAGGGATTGGAAAAGTTCAAGTCCAAGCCCGTATTACTGGTATGCCAGACCGGCGCGCGCTCCGGGCAGGCGCTGCGCACGCTCCAGAAGCAGGGATTCACCGAGGTGGTGGCGCTTGCCGGTGGCATGAACGCGTGGCAGCAGGCGCAGATGCCGGTGGAGAAGGATGCTTGAGATGTCGAAAGTCAAGATGTATGTGACGGGTTACTGCCCGTACTGCACGATGGCCGAGCGACTGCTGCGTTCCAAAGGCGTGGAAGACATCGTGAAGATCCGCGTCGATCTCGAGCCGGCGCTGCGCATCGAGATGATGGAGCGAACGCGCCGGCGCACGGTACCGCAGATCTACATCGGCGAGATGCACGTGGGCGGCTTCGACGATCTGTCCGCCCTGGACCGCTGCGGCGGGCTCGAGCCACTTCTTAAAGCCCAGGGTGAGTGAAGTCATGCATACGCCAGACATTCGTCGGGGCACGGGGCGTCTTCATGAATTATCTAGGTTAATATCACACTTTTCCCGCACGCGAGGCGAGCATGGCCGCAGAGAAGGCCCAGGGGCCGCATCAAGCCCAGCAAGCGCAATTCACCATCGAAAAAATCTACGTAAAGGATCTGTCGCTCGAGGTTCCCAACTCTCCGCAGGTGTTTCTCGAGCGCGACGCGCCCAAGGTTGATATTCAGCTGGGTACGCGTGCTATACCGCTCGACGATGGCCATTACGAGGTCGTGCTCACCGTGACCGCCACGGCGAAGCTCGCAGACAAGACGGTGTTTCTCGTCGAAGCTCAGCAAGCCGGCATCTTTCAGATCGTCAATCTTCCTCAGGACAGTCTCGAGCCGGTGCTCGGGGTCACCTGCCCGAACATCTTGTTTCCCTACGCACGCGAGACCGTGTCCGATTCGATTGTGCGTGCAGGCTTCCCTCAGTTCCTGCTGGCGCCGGTGAACTTCGAGCTGCTGTATCAGCAGCGCATGCAGCAGGCTCAGCCCGCACCCACCACTACGCAATAGCGAATGACGCCTCGTGCAGCCGCGGTGTGGCGAGCGAGCGCACGTTGCGCTGGGCTGGCCGCCGGTCTGGCGCTGCTTGCATGTGCCCGCGCTGCATGGGCGGTCGAGTTCCGATCCATCGGCCCGTCGGCCGCAGTGTTGTATGACGCGCCTTCGCTCAAAGCGCGGCGTTTGTTCATCCTCAATCAGAGCTATCCCGTAGAAATCGTCGTGAGCTTGGAAGGCTGGTACAAGGTCCGCGATGCGGCCGGCGGCCTGGCGTGGGTGGAAGCGAAGGATCTGTCCACGCGCAAGATGGCGATGGTGAAGGTGCCGCGTGCCGATGTGCGCCGCGCGGCCGATGAAAACGCGCCGGTTGTGTTCCAGGCCGAGCAGGACGTGTTGCTCGAAGTGCTGGACACGGTGGACAACTGGGCACACGTCAAGCACAGCGACGGCACCGCTGGGTACATCCGCATCACCCAGGTCTGGGGGCTATGAACCTCGCGGTGCTCGGCAGCGGCGCGTGGGGAACGGCGCTTGCGGTGACGCTCAACGCGGCGCATCGCGTCACGCTGTGGAGCCGGGACACTGAGCAATGCCGGCAGATGCAGGCGTTACGGCTAAACCGACGCTACCTTCCCGACATTCCGTTGCCCCGCGACCTCGAGCTCACCAGCGATCTTCACACCGCGCTGGCGCAGTGCGAATGTGCGATCGTGGCTGTTACGCTGGCGGCGTTGCGCGAAACGTTGCACGCAGTTGCGTGCGCGGCGCGTCCGATCCCGGTCATCTGGCTGTGCAAGGGACTAGAAGCGGGCACGGCGAAATTGCCGCATCAGGTGGCCGCAGAAGAATTGTCGGACACTGCGCCACGCGGCGTGCTGTCCGGCCCCAGCTTCGCGCAGGAGGTGGCGCGCGGCATTCCCGCGGCCGTGACGCTCGCGTCCGAGGACGCGGACTTCAGCGCACGCCTCGCGCGTGAGCTGCATACACTGAGGTTGCGCGTCTACTCCAGCGAGGACGTCATCGGGGTGGAGATTGGCGGCGCGGCCAAAAACGTGATTGCGATCGCGGCCGGTATCTCCGATGGCATGGGCTTCGGTGAGAGTGCACGTGCTGCGTTGATTACGCGCGGCCTGGCCGAGATCACGCGCCTGGGGCTGCGGCTGGGGGCGCGCCCAGAGACGTTGATGGGGCTCTCCGGTGTGGGCGATCTGATACTAACCTGCACCGGAAATCTGTCTCGCAATCGCCAGGTGGGCTTGCGTCTGGCGGGCGGCCAGGCGCTGCTGGACATCCTGCGCGAGCTCGGACACGTCGCCGAAGGGGTACATAGCGCGACCGAGCTGCGTAAGATCGCCGCGGCCGCTCACGCCGACACGCCGATCATCGATGCAGTGTGCGACGTCCTGTACGCGGGACTCGCGCCACTTGCCGCTGTCGATCAGCTGCTGCGCCGGGATCCAAAGCCCGAGCATCGCGCCTGAACTTGCAGCGCGTCTTCATGAATTATCCAGGCAAATCGTCATACTCCCCCGGCAAATCCATTCTGCCGCCACGCCTCATACACGACCACGGCCACAGCGTTGGACAGGTTGATGCTGCGATTGACCGGCAGCATCGGCAGGCGCAACTGGCGATCGGGCGCGAATCCTGCAAGGACCGCGGCCGGCAAACCCCGCGTCTCTGAGCCGAACAGCAGAACATCCCCCGGGGCAAATGTCGCTTCCGTGAAGCGCCGGGTCGCGAGAGTGCTAAATGCGAAGCTGCGATGAGCCGATAAAGCGATCTGACACTCGCCCCAGTTCTCGTGCACGCGGACGCGCGCGTACTCGTGATAGTCGAGACCGGCACGCTTGAGCTCGCGGTCCTCGAGGCGAAACCCGAGCGGACGGACCAGGTGCAGCTCGCTGCCGGTGTTGGCGCAGAGCCGGATGACATTGCCGGTGTTGGGCGGGATCTCCGGCTCATACAGCACCACATGGAACATGGGTTGTAGCTCTCAAGAATGTATATATTTCAAGACACTGGAAGCAGTATATGAGAGAAAGCTTAAAATCGGCTTCCGGTTTTCGAGGGAGTCATGCCTAGACCAGAAAAGGTCCGCCTGGGCGAAATTCTATTGCAGCAGGGCTTGCTGACCGAGGCGCAATTGCAGGAAGCCCTGGAGGCTCAACGCAAGAGCGGGCGCAAACTCGGCCGCGTTTTCGTCGAGAAGGGCTTCGTGTCGGAGGACCAGATCTCCACCGCGCTCGCGCGCCAGCTGCAGGTTCCCTACGTAAATCTCAAGCAGTTCGTGATCAAGCCTGAGGTCGCAGCGCGCCTGCCAGAGACGCAGGCACGCCGCTTCCGGGCCGTGGTGCTCGAGGACGGCGGCTCCTTCTTCCGTGTTGCGATGGCCGATCCCACCGATCTGTTCGCCTACGACGAAGTGGCGCGCTTCTTGAAGCGCGACATCCAGCTCGCCGTGGTCAACGAAAGCTTGCTGCTGCAAACCATCGACCGCGTATACCGGCGCACGGAGCAGATCAGCGGGCTCGCGCAGGAGCTTGGTCAGGAGCTCTCCGAAGGTGTCGTCGATTTTGCCGCTTTGGGGCTGGCGAGCACCGTCGAAGATGCGCCGGTCGTGCGCCTGTTGCAGACGGTGTTCGAGGACGCGGTGGGGGTGCGCGCTTCCGACATCCACATCGAGCCGCAGGAGGCGCGGCTCATCATCCGTTTTCGCATCGACGGTGTATTGCACGTCCAGACCGAAGCGGAGATGAGAATCGCATCGGCGCTGGTGCTGCGTCTGAAGCTGATGTCGGGCCTGGATATCTCCGAGAAGCGCCTGCCGCAGGATGGGCGTTTCAACGTGCGCGTACGTAACGCGCAGGTGGATGTTCGTATCTCCACCATGCCGACGCAGTTCGGCGAATCGGTCGTGATGCGTCTGCTCAATCAGAGCAGCGGGATCCTGGGGTTGCAGCGTCTGGGCATGCCGCCGCAGATCCTGGAGCGGGTGGTCGATGTGGTGCACCGCTCGAGCGGGATGATCCTGGTGACCGGCCCGACCGGCAGCGGCAAGACCACCACCTTGTATGCCGCGCTCGAGGAGATCAACACCCCTGAGCGCAAGATCATCACGGTCGAAGACCCGGTGGAATACCGTCTGCCGCGCATCAATCAGGTCCAGGTCCAGGAAAAAATCGAGCTCACCTTCGGGCGTATTCTGCGCTCGGCTCTGCGGCAGGACCCGGACGTCATACTGGTGGGTGAGATGCGCGACCAGGAGACCGTGGAAGTCGGGTTGCGCGCCGCCATGACCGGCCACATGGTGCTCTCCACGCTGCATACCAACGACGCGATCAGCACGCCGATTCGCCTGCTCGACATGGGGGCGCCGCGTTACATGGTCGCCATGTCGCTGCACCTGGTGCTGGCGCAGCGGCTGGTACGTATGGTCTGCGAGAGCTGCATGCAGGAGCACCCGTTGCTGCCCTCTGAGCGCGCATGGCTGCATCACGAGCTCGGCGAGGAAGCCGACGCTCATCAGTATCGCCAGGGCAGCGGCTGCTCACAGTGCAACAACACCGGCTTCCTCGGGCGCAGCGGCGTCTACGAGATGTTGGAGATGACGCGCCCGGTGGTCGATGCGGCGAACTCGGGCGACCCGGGCAGCTTCCTCGAAGTCGCGCGCCGGCAGATGCACGGCCATACGTTGCGTCGGCACGCGGCGGTGCTCGCCGCACAAGGTCGGACCACGGTCGAGGAAGCCATGAAGGTTTCCACGCAGATGGAAGACTAAAGCGAGTGGGCTACTTCGCATACAAAGGACGCAATGCCGAAGGCGCGCTGGTGCAGGGCGTTTTGGAAGGCGCCGACAGCTCGGCTGTCGCGACGCAGCTGTTCGGCACCGGCGTGACACCGATCGAGATCGGCGAAACTACGCGACCGGCAACATCCTCGGAAGGCGGCGCTCTCTCCGCCTTCTGGAAGCTGCGCGAGGCGAAGGTCACCGCGGTGGACCTCATGCTGTTCAGCCGGCAGATGTATTCGCTGCTGAAAGCCGGTGTCCCCATTCTGCGTGCGCTGGGCGGCCTGGAGGAGTCCAGCGTGAATCCGGCTTTCAAGCATGCGCTGCACGGTGTGCGCGAGAACCTCGAGAGTGGGCGGGAGTTGTCGACATCCCTGCAGCGGCAGGGCAATGCGTTTACGCCGTACTACGTCTCCATGATCTATGTCGGCGAGACCACCGGGCGCCTCGAAGAGGTGTTCCTGCGCCTGTTCCATCACATCGAGTTCCAGGAGTACATGCGCACGCAAGTCAAATCCGCAGTGCGCTATCCCACGTTCGTGGTGATCGTGATGGCGCTCGCGCTGGCTGTCATCAACCTGTTCGTCATACCGGCGTTCGCCAAGGTGTACCAAGGCTTCAACGCCAAGCTGCCGATGATCACGCAGTGGCTGATCGGCTTCTCCAACTTCATGGTGGCCTACTGGTGGCTCATGCTGATCGGGATCGCCGCGGCGGTGGCGACGTTCAAGGTCTGGCGCGCCACGCCGAGCGGGCGCTACGACTGGGATCGCATCAAGCTGCGCATCCCGATCGCCGGCAAGATCATTCTCAAGGCCACCATGGCGCGCTTCGCGCGCAGCTTTGCGCTCGCGATCCGCAGCGGTGTCACTGCAGTGCAGAGCCTGACACTGGTGGCGCAGGTGGTCGATAACACGTTTCTCGCCGATCGCATCGAGAAGATGCGCACCGGCGTCGAGCGCGGCGAGAGCGTGTTGCGCACCGCCGTCGCAGCCAGCGTCTTCACGCCCGTAGCCCTGCAGATGATCATGGTCGGCGAGGAGTCCGGATCGCTCGACGACATGATGGACGAAGTGGCGGAGATGTACACGCGCGAGGTCGACTACGAGTTGAAGACGCTGAGCGCTCAGATCGAACCGATCCTGATCGTGATGCTCGGCGTGCTGGTGCTGATTCTGGCGCTCGGCGTATTTCTTCCGATATGGGACCTGGGCCGCGCGGCCCTCGGGCGCTCCGGGTAGCCGCCCGATGTCGCAGGCGAGACCGAAGATCGGGGGAATATGGCATGCGGCGCAGGCGAACACGCACGGCAGGGTTTACTACACTCGAGCTCCTCGTCGCGATCTCGGTGATCGGGATCGTTGCCGCGGTATTGCTCGATCGGTTGCTGTATTACCAGGAGGCGGCAGAGAAGGCCAACATGGAGTACTGGGGAAACGTACTCAAGCTCGGCCTGCAGATCCGCGTCGGACATCTCATGGCGCAGAACCAGGTGGTCGATTACCTGGAGGTCGCACGCGAGAATCCGATGACGTGGCTCGACGTGCCGGCGCCTGGTTACCGTGGCGAGGTGGTCGCGACCGCCAACGTGCACATGTCCGGAGGCAGTTGGTACTTCGACCGCACGCGCCGCGAGTTGATCTATGTGGCCGCGCAGTACCGCTATCTGCAGCTGGATGCAGACCGGCGTCCGCGCGTGCACTTCCGCGTCAAGGTAGTGCGTCCCGATGGTATGGCGGCGCGCGATGATCTGGTGCTGGGTTTGCAGATCGCCCCAGTGGAGCCGTATCGCTGGTTTTGACCCAATTGCCTCGCCGGTGACATCGCGAGGCGCAAAGGAGAGAAAACATGAAAGTTAGGGCGGGCGGCTTTACGCTCATCGAGTTGATCGTGGTGATCACGATCCTGGGCATTCTGGCAGCGGTCGCGATACCGAAATTCGTGGCGCTGCAAATCGATGCGCGCATCGCGAAGGTCAACGGTGCGCTGGGCGCTGCGAAATCGGCTGCTGCGCTCGCGCGCTCTATTCAGCTAACGCAAGGGCTTGCTCCCAACACCTCGGTGGTAATGGAAGGGGTGGTGATTACGATGGTGAACGGGTATCCGGCGGCGGCATCGATCACCGCAGCGGCAGGCATCTCCGCGCCGGACTTCAACATCGGTCTGGTGACGCCGGTGTCCGGTGTCAATCAGATTCGCATCGCATCCGATGCCAGTCATCCCAATTGCGTAGTGGTCTATCAGGAGGCGGCGATAGGTGCCTCGCCCATCTACAGCATCGCGCTGGACCCCAACCTCAACACCGATCGCGCATTCTGTGCGTGAGAACAATGTCATTAACTCTTTGGTGTGCCATGCGAACCCGCCGTTCAGCGGACTGGCATAGTTGCTGCTTTATAGGCCCCACAAGTTCGATAAGAACCTGATTTCGCATTTTCCTGATCATCACGATGGAGACATCCATGCAACGGTTGCAGAAGGGCTTTACCCTGATTGAGTTGATCGTAGTCATCATTATCCTGGGCATCCTGTCCGCTGTGGCGCTGCCCAAGTTCATCGACCTGACCAACGAAGCGCTGGACGCTTCGGTGCAGGGCATAGCCGGGGCTGTTGCTTCCGGCGCTGCGATCAACTACGGCGCCTTCGTGGCGAACTCCGCCAAGACCGGTGTGCAGCGCCTGAACGCGGCCAACGTCTGCACCAACGCGATCCTGAACCCGTTGCTCACCGGCGGCAGTCTGCTCGGTGCCAATACCAACGGCACGACCTACAGTTCCAGCGGAACCGGTGACTGTTCCATAGCAAACGCAGGCGGCACGGTAGTATCGTGCACGATTCTCGGAACCAAAGGCAGCGTACAGCGCAGCGCTACCGCCAGCGTTACTTGCACCGGCTAGTTAGCGAGCTCCATCCAGACGGCATAGCACGCTCAAAGTATCAGAGCGCTGCCATGTCGGGGTGATCGGGATAAGTTTGAAACTGCGGGCCCGGCTGTGCTGACAGCCGGGCTTTTCTTTTTGGCTGCTACACGTGTGCAGCGATTCCCGCTGCAATCTTATCAGCTTCAACCGCGGGCACATTTGCTGCTCACTTCTGGTAGTTCTCTGAACAGCATTTTCCATCTATTACCTGGAGATATCCGTGAAGGCTTTGCAAAAGGGTTTTACGCTGATCGAGCTGATCGTAGTCATCATCATTCTGGGCATTCTGTCCGCTGTGGCATTGCCGAAGTTCATCGATTTGACCAATGAATCGCTCGACGCTGCAGTGGCCGGTGTGGCGGGCGCAGTCGCATCCGGCGCTGCAGTCAACTACGGCGCGTTCGTGACCAACTCCGGCAAGACGGGTGTGCAACGCCTGAATCAGGCGAATGTGTGCACGGACGGTATCCTGAATCCGCTGCTGACCGGGGGCAACCTGCTGGGCGTTCAAACTAACGGCACGCTCTACACATCGACCGGAAGCGCAGCCGGTGACTGCTCTGCCGGAGGCGCGGGTGGCACCGTGGTCAACTGTACGCTTCTTGGCAGCAAAGGCGGTGTTACCCGTAGCGCAACTGCGATGATCACGTGCACTGGCTAGTGTCTTGCAGCTCGTCAGCGCATTGATCTGTCATAGGCCAACACTGATCGCATTTTGCCAGGCGACCGCGGGATAAAGGGTCCAGCTCTTATTCGGGCTGGGCCCTTTAAGTCTTTGTGCAATCTCGAAGCACACACCTCACCTGCCCCCTCCCGCCCCAAGATCCTGTCTTCCATGAGCGACCTTACCGTGTGATTGAGCTTAAAGGATATGTCGCTGCTAACCGTTAACGTGTGGAGCGCATTTTAAGGAAAGTGGACGCTCGCTGGACGATGCTGAAAGCCGCCGGTCGGGACGTTGGCGGACCCTAAGTTTCATTGACTATAGTATTGATTTATAAGCAGGAGTCAGCGATCTTGTTCGGGGCAAGAGCAGGCAAGGAAGGCGATTGGCTGTCGGTCGCGGTGTACCGCGACCGAATCGACGTTGCGCGCGTGGAGCGGCGTGGAGCGGGCTTGCCTGTCGTGCAGCTCTGCGAGTCCTACGCGAAAAAGGGCAGCGACGTCGACACGCTCAAGTCGATGGCGCGCGCGTTGCGGCCCGCACGCTATCGCTGTTCGAACATGCTCGAGACGGCCGATTACCAGATGCAGCTGGTCGAGGCGCCCGCCGTGCCGGCCAACGAAGTGAAATCCGCAGTGCGCTGGCAGCTGAAGGAGCTGCTCGACTATCCGGTGGACGCGGCAACGGTAGACGTCACCAGCGTGCCGAAGGATCAGTCCAGCAACGCGCGCGGGCAGTATGTCTATGCGGTGACGGCGCGGAACGAGCGCATCGTGGAGCGCATGAAGCTGTTCGAGAGGGCCAAGTTTCCGCTCGAGGCGATCGACGTTCCCGAAATGGCACAGCGTAATGTCGCGCACTTGTTCGAGCAGCAGATGCGCGGCCTGGCACTGCTGGCCTTCGACGATCTCGGCGGTTTGTTGACGTTCACCGCGGGCGGCGAGCTCTACATGGCTCGTCGCACCGAGATCACCGCAGCTCAGCTGACCGAAGTGCAAGGCGAAGCGCGCGAGCAGACGCTGGATCGCCTGGTGCTGGAGCTGCAGCGCTCGTTTGACCATTTCGACCGGCAGTTCAGCTACCTGGGGGTCGCACGCGTGCTGGTGGCGCCGCTCGCGGTAGACCTCGGCCTCGAGCGCTATCTCGCGGAGAACCTCGGGCTGCCGGTGGAGAAACTGGACCTTTCGTCAGTCCTGGATTTTGCCGGTGCACCGGAGCTGCGCGATCCATCCCGTCAGGGATACCGCCTGCACATCATCGGGGCTGCCTTGCGCGAGGAGCAGGCCGCGTGAGTCAGCAGATCAATCTCTACAATCCGGCGCTGCTGCCTAAGCCGGATGCGTTCTCGGGCAGGATGATTCTGATCACTTTGTCGACCCTGTGTGTCGCGCTGCTGCTGGCCTATGCGGCCAGCGCCTGGCTCGCGTCGCGAGCGGTCTCCCGTGAGCAGTTGTCCGCGAGCACTTTGGCGCAGCTGCAAACCGAGATCACGCGGCTCTCGCAGGAGACGGGCGGGCGCAAGCCGAGTTCACAGCTCAGCGCCGAGCTGGTGAGCCACGATGCCCTGCTCGCACAACACAATGAAGTGATCGCCGTGCTCAAGAGCGGTGTGCTGGGCGATACCAAAGGCGTATCCGAGTATTTCCGCGCGTTCGCCCGCCAGGGCGTGGACGGCTTGTGGCTCACGGGATTCACCGTAGTGGGCGCCGGCAAGGACATCAGCATAGAAGGTCGTACCTTGCGAGCGGACCTGGTTCCTCTCTACATCCAGCGCCTCGGCCGCGAGGACGCATTGCGCGGCCACGGTTTCGCCATGTTGAGCGTGCAGCCTCCGCCGGAGGTCGCTTTGAACGGTGAGACGCGGAAGACCGGCGACTTTCTCGAGTTCCACATGGCGAGCCGCGCGCCCGATACGCCGGCCACGCGAGGGCAGACGCAATGATCAAGCTCTTGCTGGATGCCTACGCTAAGCGCCTGGACGCGCGCTCGCGTCGCGAGCGCATGCTGATTTTTCTGGCGGGACTGGTGGTGATCGCCGCTTTCCTGTACGGACTCGGCATTGCCCCTGCGCTCGAGCGCAGGAACACCATGAACATGCGGATCAACGACGAGAACAATCAGATCGTCGCTGCACAGGCGCAGAAGGCAGAGCTGGAGCAGCTGCTCAGACAGGATCCCGACGCGTCCCTCCGCGAGCGCATAGCCGCACGGCGCAAGGAGATCGCTCAGATCGACACTCAGCTCACCAGTCTTCAGCACAGCCTGGTGCCGCCCGAACGGATGGGCGCGGTGCTTCAGGATTTGGTAGGACAAGACCGCCGGGTGCGCATCGTACGCCTGCACAACCTCGCGGCTACGCCGCTGGTGGAAAAAGACGCCGACCCGGCTGGCCCGAAGGCGGCAGCGGCCGGCGTTGGACGCCATGTGTTCAAGCACGCGGTGCAGGTGACGGTGGAAGGCAACTACCTCGACCTGCTGACCTATGTGGCTCGCCTCGAGAAGCAACCCTGGCAGGTCTATTGGGGCCGTACCACCATGGTGGCTGACTATCCGAAGGTTCAGATCGAGCTCACGCTGTACACGCTGAGCCTCGACAAAGCCTGGCTGGTGGTGTGACCGATGAAGCAGATTGGTCTGACGTTGGCGATGTGCGCGATTTGCCTGGCGGCTGTTGCGGTCCGTGCCGAAGGGCTCGCCGATCCCACACGCCCACCGGCAGGCTTCAATCTTGCAGTGAGCGGCACCAAACCGATGGAGACGGTGGCGCCACTGATGCTGGAGTCGGTGTTGATCCATCCGGACGCGCGCTCGGCGATCATCAGTGGCGAACGCCTCACACTGGGCCAGAAGATACGCGGGTTGCGTCTGGTGCGAATCGGAGATACGGAGGTGGTGCTGCTCGATGGCGGCGAGCGTCGCACGCTAAAGCTCTATCCAGGGGTGCAGAAGAAGCCTGCAAACGCGGTGGATCGTACCACCCCAGGCGGCTGATGGCTTCAAACGCGAGCCAACAATGAGGAAGCAATGAGAACACACTCGTTTGCGCTTGCGCTGTTGGCGCTTACCGCCGGCTGCGTCGGCAACGGCAGGATGACGCCACACTACGAGGGCGCGCTAGACGAGCTCGATAAGGCGGCAGCCGCCAAAACCCAAGGCAAGCAGAACGAAGCGGTGAGTCAGGCTCTGTTGCCGCCGCTGGTCGTCGAAATGCCTCGCGCCGAAGG
>JBGQKF010000010.1:0-25183 GCA_041499435.1 Gammaproteobacteria bacterium | reverse complement strand
CCCCCGCCGCTCGACTGCTGGCGCCTGGCGAGCTCATGCTGGGGATGCGAGCTCAAGCCCGGATAGAGAACGCGCTCGATACGCGGGTGTCGCTCCAGCCATTGCGCCAACAACAGCGCGTTGGCGCTGTGCGCAGTCATGCGCAGCTTGAGCGTTTCCAAACCCTTGAGAATCACCCAGGCATTGAACGGGCTCAAGGTCGGGCCGGCATTGCGCAGAAAGGTCGTGAGGGGCTCTGCGATCAGCGCGCGTTTCCCCAGCACGGCGCCCCCGAGCACACGGCCTTGACCGTCGAGATACTTGGTCGCTGAGTGAATGACGATATCGGCGCCCAACGCAATGGGGCGCTGTAACGCGGGCGTGCAAAAGCAATTATCAACTGCCAGCAGTGCTCCGCTGCGGCGGGCGAGCGCGCTGAGCGCCGCGACGTCCGTGATCTCCGTGAGGGGATTCGACGGCGTTTCCAGGAACAGCAGCTTCGTGTTCGGGCGAACGTTACGCTCCCAATCGCTCACATCCACAGGCGACACGAACGTCGTCTCGATGCCGAAGCGAGGCAGCCAGTTGTTGAAGAGCTGTACGGTTGCTCCGAACAGCCCGCGCGAGGCCAGCACGTGGTCGCCGCTACGACAGAAGCACATGACGGTGGCAAGGATCGCCGACATGCCCGATGCGGTGGCGACGCAGCACTCCGCGTCTTCCAGCGCCGCAAGCCGCTCCTGCAGCATGTCTACCGTGGGATTGGTATAGCGCGAGTACACCATGCCGCTCTCCTCTCCGGAGAAGCGGGCGGCGGCCTGCGCCGCACTCTCGAACACGAAGCTGGAGGTGAGAAACAACGCTTCGCCGTGTTCGTTGAATTGACTGCGCCGGATGCCGGCGCGTATCGCGAGGGTCTCGAATTCGCTCATTGGATATCTGCAGTGGTTCGTACAGCTGGCGCGCATGAGCGGCGGATGCCCAGTTATCCCTAAAGTCCGGCGCCCGCCGGACGTTAGTGAAACAGCACTGCGCCAAAAACAAAAACTCGTCCCAGAAACAAAAACCCGCCCCAGCCAAAGCTGCGACGGGTTTGCCCGCGCTTTAGCTGGATTTATAACGCGCCCGCAAGCTGTCGATCAAATCGGCGCAGATTGGTAACCCTACTCTCGCAATGACGGTTTTGTCAACGTCGGCGTCGGGTACCGAAGTTTGGCGCATTTTTTGCTGTCATGTCGCACACTCGACCGGCCTCAGCCATGGAAACGCTCACCCCTGCATCGGATGACACCAAGAAGCGCCCGCCCTTGCGCACCGGTAAAGTGGGCAAGTATGAGGTGCTGCGTGTTCTTGGCAGCGGCACCACGGGCTGTGTTTATCTTGCGCGCGATCCCGCTACGGCACGCGAGGTCGCCGTCAAGCTCTACTCCATCGACGAGAGCGTCGATCGCGAGCAGGCCTCGCTGGTTCGCAAATTCTTCCTGACCGAGGTGCTGCTCGCACAGAAGCTGCGCCATCCCAACATCGTCCAGATTTACGATGCGGCAGTCGACGACAAGAGCGCGTACATCGCGATGGAATACGTGCCCGGTTCGACGCTGGACAAGTATTGCCAGCCGGGCAGCCTGCTCGACTTCAAACGCGTCGCGGAGATCCTGCAAACCGTCTGCGGAGCGCTCGACTACGCGCAGCAGCACGGCGTCATACACCGCGACATCAAGCCGGACAACATTCTGCTGTCGGAAAATCTGGAGCCCAAGATCTCCGATTTCGGATCGGCAATCAATCTCGAAAACGTGCGCGTGTCGCAGGTCAAGGGCGTGGGCTCGCCGGCTTACATGTCCCCGGAGCAGATCGAAGGCCAGACGCTGAGCTCGCAGACCGACATGTTCTCGCTCGGCATGGTGTTGTACAAGATGCTGACCGGCACGCTCCCGTTCTCGGCATCGACGCATTACGGCATCGTCGAGCAGATTCTGCGCGCGCAGCCGCAGCCGCCAAGCCAGCGTCGCCCCGGCGTGCCTGAGGCGCTCGACGGGATTTTCTCGCGCGCCACCGCCAAGGATCCGCAGCAGCGGTTCGCCACCTGGCGCGAATTCTCCGACGCCTTGGCGCCATACTCGGGGCGCACGGTCTCCGGCGGCGACCTCACGACCGATCAGGACAAGCTCGCGGCGTTGAAGGGGCTCAGCTTCTTTGCTGGATTCGAAGAAGATGAGCTTCCCGAGATCCTGCGCTTCACCACCTGGCAGCGCCATCCCGCGGATACCGTGCTGATCGCCGAGCAGCAGGCGAGCCACGGCTTCTATGTGCTGGTGCGCGGTCAGGCGCGCGTCACCAAGAACAGTACCTTGTTGCGCGTCGTGGATCCGGGGCACTGCCTCGGAGAGACGGCGTTCCTGAGCCGCAACAAGGCCAAGAGCGCGATCACCGTTTCCGCGGTAACCGACATCAGCGTCGCGAAGGTCGATCCGATTCAGCTCGCGCGCGCTTCCGAGAAATGCGTACGCCGGTTCAGCGACGCCTTCCTGGCGGCGATCGCGGAGCGCCTGATCGCCTCCGACACGCGGCTATCCGAGCTGCTGGTCGAGCACAACATCACACTGTTCTAGTATCAAGCCGGACCGGATTCGTAAGGAGCCACGATGAGCAGTCCTGCAGCAGGCGAGGATCAGCGCAGCGCCAGCGCAGCCGCCAACCCCGGTGCCGAGCTCGCCGGCCTGCTCGGCCAGGCCAGCACGGCACTCGATCTGCAGTGCCGCGCCGCGCACTTCGAGTTGCGACAAACCCAGCGCCTGCTATCCGACGCTACACGGCGTCTGCTCGACTGCTTTCATGCGGCCGCTCGTGAGCTGGCCGAGCCCGGGTCGGGAACGCCTGCCGCGCGCGCGGGTGCCAATCTGCTGGCGGCCTCGCAACATCTGCAGTTCTCGGATCTGGTCGGGCAACTGCTGAACAGTACCGAGGAACGGGTCGATGGGCTGCTGCACGTATCGGAACGTTTGCAGGAGCTGCTGCGTGCTTTGTCCGCCCCTGGGCCGAACGCCGGAGTGCAACTGGCCTTTGAGAAGCGCGCATTTCTCGATGCGCTCGCCGAGCTGGAAGGCTGCGGCAGCACGCGTGTGCATCAATCGGACATGACAGCCGGCGAAGCCGAGCTGTTTTGAGAGCGAGCCTCGCCTGAAGACACCGGACACCAAAGACTAGAGTCAGGGAACAAGCCACATATGAGCAAATTGGTCCTCACCGTCGACGATTCAGCCGCCATCCGCGAGATGCTGGCCTACGTGCTGAAGTCGGCAGGCCATCGCGTCATCGAAGCCGAAGATGGCATGGACGGCCTGCAAAAGGCTCTCGCCAATCAGTTCGATCTGATCATTACCGATCAGAGCATGCCGAAGATGGACGGCATCACGCTGGTAAAGGCCCTGCGTGCGCTGCCGCAATATGCCGCCGTGCCGATTCTGCTGCTCACCACGGAAAGCTCCGACGGCATGAAAGACGAAGGCCGCAGCGCCGGCGCCACCGGATGGCTGGTGAAGCCGTTCGATCCGAATAAGCTGATCGACGTGGTCGGCAAGGTAACGCGCTAAAGCTCGAGGATTCGCGAACTGCCCGCCAACACTTCCGGATTGGACATCCCGTGGCTGTCGACCTGACCCGCTTCCTGCCGATGTTCTTCGAGGAAACCGAAGAGCATCTGGCGAACATGGAGACGCAGCTCCTGCGCCTTGACCCGAACGCGCCGGACCCCGAAGCGCTGCATTCGATCTTCCGGGCGGCACACTCGGTGAAGGGCAACAGCGCGCTGCTGGGGGCTGCGCGCTTCTCCGAAGTCATGCATCGTATCGAGAGCATCCTCGATCGCATCCGCAAGGAGCAGCTCAAGCCGGATAACGACGTCATCACTCTGCTGCTGGAAGCCTGCGACGTGGTGCGCGAGCAGGCGGGGCGGCTCAAGGATAAGGGTGAATGCGACGAGGCCGCGCTCGATGCGCTGCATGAGCAGTTGCGTCGCTTCACGCCGGCGGAGACTTCTGCGCCAGCCCTCTCCAGCCTGCCGGCGCCGGCTCGCCGCAGCGAGCGCTTCAGCATCGAAGTCGATCTGCCATCCGGTCAAGGCATCACCGGCCTCCCGCTCGCCAATCTGTATGCAGAGCTGGGCGCGCTCGGACGGCTGGAAGATGTGCGCACGGACGGCACCACCTCGCTCTCGCTGGTCCTGCTGACGGCGCAGTCGACCGATGCGGTGCGTGACAAGCTGCACGGTCTGCTTGGTGCGCAGAGCGTGCGTGTAACGCCATACGTTGCGCCGCCTAAGCCCGCGGAGCCTGCGCCGCCGCCGGCAGGCAGCGCCAGTGAATTCGGCCTGTTCTCGCATGAGGCCTCGGCTGCGCAAACCACCGGCATGTTGAGCGAGCGCAGGCTCGGCCGGCGTGCGATCGACCACGAAGCCACGGGCATCCTGGGCCGGCGCACGACCGATCGCCTGCATCTGGATCGCTCCTCGATTCGCGTCGACGTCGCCAAGCTCGACCGGCTGCTCAATCTCGTGGGCGAGCTGGTGATCGCGCAATCGATGCTCTCCGAGGCGGCCACCCGCACAGCGCAGGATGCGCGCCTGCGTGACAGCGTCGCCTACGTCGGTCGGCAGACCCGTGAGCTGCAGGAAGCGGTGATGGGCATTCGCCTGCTGCCGATCGATTACCTGTTCTCACGCGTGCCACGCCTGGTGCGCGACCTCGCCAGACGGCTCGGCAAGGAGGTCGAGCTCATCACGCACGGCGCCGAGACCGAGCTCGACAAGGAGATGATCGAGAAGCTCGCCGATCCGATCATGCATCTGGTGCGCAACAGTCTCGATCACGGCATCGAAGCGCCGGGCGTGCGTGCAGCAGCCGGCAAGGAAAAGGTCGGGAAGATTCAGCTGCGGGCCACGCATCAGGCGGGGGGTGTGGTGATCGAGATTCTCGACGACGGGGCCGGCTTCGACCGCGAGAGGATTCTCGCGAAGGCAATTGAGCGCGGAATGCCGGCCCACCCCGGCATGAGCGATGAAGAGGTGTGGCAGTTCGTCTTCGCACCGGGCTTCACCACGGCGGCAGAACTGAGCGATATCTCGGGCCGCGGCGTCGGCATGGACGTGGTCAAGCGCAACATCCGTGCGCTCGGCGGCCACATTGAAGTCCGCTCGCGGCCCGGGGCGGGCGTGCACATCGTGCTCCGGCTGCCGCTCACGCTCGCGATCCTCGACGGCATGACCGTGGAGATCGCCGGCGAGACCTTCATCGTGCCATTGTCATTGATCGCCGAGGCGTTCCTGCCGCAAAGCTATCAGGTGAAAACAGTCACCACGGGTGCGCGCGTCGTGCAAGTCCGCGATGCATACCTGCCGTTGCTGTCTACGGATCAGTTGCTGGGACTCAAAGGTAAGACGACGACGCAGGCGGCGATCGCGATCGCCGTCGACGTCGATGGCCGCCGTGCCGCGCTGCTGGTCGATCGGCTGCTGGGCCAGCAGCAGGTGGTGATCAAGAGCCTGGAAGCAAACTATCGACGCATCCCCGGGATCGCCGGTGCCACCGTGCTCGGGAACGGGCGCGTGGCGCTGATCCTGGACATCAATGCACTGCTGCACCTGGAGATCCCGACTTCGGGCGACCAGGACCTGGAGGCCGCGCTCGGAGCGGCTTGAACCGCGCCCGATGGTGATCCGACATAAACCAGGACGCATCGCCTCTCACCGCACAGGAGTTGTCATGCAAGATTTTTCGCTTACCGCAGCACGCAACAGCGCACCGTCGGCTGCGTTACGCGAGTTCCTCACCTTTCGCCTCGGGCATGAGGACTACGCGATCGATATCCTCACCGTGCAGGAAATCCGCATGTTCGAGTCGGTGACCAAGCTGCCGTCGACGCCGGATTACATCAAGGGCGTGATCAACCTGCGCGGCGTGATCGCTCCGGTGATCGATCTGCGCGTGAAGTTCGGCTTCGAGAAAGCCGAGTATGGGCCGTTCACGGTTCTGGTCGTGCTGCGCGTGAGCGAGCGTCTGGCGGCCGTGGTGGTCGATGCAGTGGCTGACGTGGTGGCGCTCACCGATGAGCAGATCAAGCCGCCGCCGGAGCTCGGCACTGCGGTCAACATCGAATACGTCATGGGCCTTGGTACGCGGGGAGAACAGATGCTGATCCTGCTCGACATCGAAAAGCTGATCACCAGCCGGGAACTGGGCATCTTCGACGAAGACCTGGCAGCAGCTCACTAGCCTGCCGCCATGCTCTACGAGAGCTCACCAGCCGACACGCCTTCGGTCTATCACGATGCACGGCTCAACACCGAGGTCGCGAAGATCTTCCCGGGTCAGTATTTCGTCACCGACCGTGACATCGTCCTGGTCACTGTGCTCGGCTCGTGCGTGGCGGCCTGCATTCGCGATACCCGTGCCGGGGTCGGCGGCATGAATCATTTTCTGCTTCCCGACGCGGCGCGCGACGTGAGCCCGGCGAGCCGCTCTGCACGCTATGGCAGCTTCGCGATGGAGGTGCTCATCAATCACCTCATCCGGCATGGCGCCCGGCGCGAAACCATGGAAGCCAAGGTGTTCGGTGGTGGCAGTGTGCTGCCCGAGTTGCGCGGCTCGGGTGTGGGCGAAAGCAATGCGCGCTTCATCGTGGAGTACCTGCGCAAGGAACGGGTGCAGGTGCTCGCACGGGATCTACTCGACGATTGCGCGCGCAAGATTTATTTTTTTCCGGTCACCGGCCGCGTGCTCGTGAAGAAGCTGCGCCACCTGCACAACGCTACGGTGCTGGCGCGCGAACAGGATTACAGCCGCCGTCTGATGGATGTCGATGTGAGCGGCGAGGTGGAGTTGTTTCGATGAAGAGTGCGCAGCTATTGGTCCCTCACGCAGGCGGCACAGGCCGCGTGGTGAGGGCGGGCTTTGCGGTTGAGGAGGCAAGATGATATACAGATTTTCTACCCTGTCGATCGGTGTCCGGTTTGCACTCATCGCAAGTGCCCTGGTGCTGATCTCATTTGGCGCATTGTCGCTGCTGATGAGCATGACCATGACGAGCTCTTTGGATGAGCAGACTATGGCCGATCTGCGGCTCGCCAACCACCAGGTGCAGGAGCTGGTGCAGGTGTTCGATGACGCCACCGAGCACGATGTCGAACGGCTCGCCCGGAATTTTGCGTCCTACTTTCCGCATCGGATCCGACTGGACCGTGGACACTCCACCCGGATTGGCACGGTGAACGCGCCGATGCTGCGCTCGGGAGCGGAGCGCATCAATCTCAACTTCGAGGCGGTCGACAACTTCACGGCACGCACCGGCGTCACCGCGACCGTGTTCGTGCGCAACGGACGCGATTTCATCCGGGTGTCCACTTCGCTCAAGACCGAGAACGGCGCGCGTGCGGTCGGCACCGTGCTCGATCATCAACACCCCGGATACCCGCGGCTCGTGGAAGGCAATCCGTACCGCGGGCCGGCTGTACTGTTCGGCCGCAACTACATGACGAGCTACGAGCCGATCCGCGATGAAGCCGGGCAGGTGATCGGCGTGCTCTATGTCGGGCTGGACATCACCAGCGATCTCGACCTGCTGAAAAGCAAGATCCGCTCGATGAAGCTGCGGCAGAGCGGTTTCTTTTACGTCCTGGATGCACGGCCGGGCGCTGCGCAGGGTGTCGCGCTGGTTCATCCCGCCGTCGAAGGCAGCAATCTGCTCAACTACAAGGATGCCAACGGACGCGAGGTCATCCGTCAGATGCTGGACAAGCAGCAAGGCACCTTGCGCTACGTAGAAGCGTCCTCGCCCTCACACAAGGACCCACGGGAGAAGGTCGCGGCCTTTTCGCGCTTCCGCGGATGGGATTGGCTGATCGTGGGAGAGACGCCCACAGCCGAAGTGTTCGAGGTGAGCAGCATGCTGCGCAACGAGCTCTACATTGCCGCGGTGATCATTGCTCTGCTGCTTTCGGTCTCGCTCTATATCACGCTCAAGCGCACCGTGGGGCGGCGTGTCGGGCAGGCCGTGGGCTATGCGCGCCGCGTGAGCGCCGGCGATCTGGCCGCCCGCACGCGCGTCCGGTACGGCGACGAGACCGGTGAATTGTTCGGCGCGCTGGATCACATGGCCGACAGCCTGTCCATGATCGTGTCCGGTGTACGGGAGGCGGCGGACCAGATCCACCATGCTTCCAAGCAGATTCGCGCGGGCAATACCGAGCTCTCGCAGCGCACCGAGCAGCAGGCCTCCAGCCTGGAGGAAACCGCGGCCAGTGTCGAAGAGCTGACCGGCACGGTCAAGCAGAACAGCGAAAACGCCAGACACGCCAACGAGCTCGCGCAGCGCGCCTCACAGGTCGCCATACGCGGGGGTGCAATGGTCGGTCAGGTGGTGAACACCATGAGCGAGATCGACGCCTCCTCGAGAAAGATTGCGGACATCATCACCGTAATCGACAGCATCGCGTTCCAGACCAACATCCTGGCTCTGAACGCGGCGGTCGAGGCCGCGCGCGCCGGTGAGCAGGGCCGCGGCTTCGCGGTGGTCGCCGCCGAAGTGCGCAGCCTCGCGCAGCGCAGCGCCGACTCCGCGAAGGAGATCAAGTCGCTGATCTACGATTCCGCGGAGCGCGTAACCAACGGCTCCAAGCTGGTCGGCGATACCGGCAAGACCATGAACGAGATCGTAGCCACGGTTAAGCAGGTGAGCGAGCTGATGGCCGACATCGCCGACGCATCGGCGCAGCAGAGCTCCGGGATTCAGGAGATCAATCAAACCATGTCGCTGATGGAGCAGACGACGCAGCAGAACGCCGCGGTGGTGGAAGAAGCCAGTGCCAGCGCGGAGCAGCTGCGACGTCTGGCGGAAAATCTGGTAGCGGCGGTCAGCGTGTTCAAGGTCAACTCGGCCGGTGCGGTTGCCTCATCCGGCGAGAGCGGTGCTGTGCAGCGGGACGCCGCACCGGGGCGCTCGCGCCCGGTCGCACCGACGCTGCCCGCTTCCAAGATTCAATTCACGCGCGCTGCGGACGCGGAATGGGAGGAGTTTTAGTCGCACAGAGGCTGGGCAAACGCCCGGATTAGCGCGTGCGCGCTAATCCGTGGTAGCCAGATTGAGATCGAGCTGTGCGGCCGCAATGCTGTTGCTGCGGCTCAGCTCCGCGTCATTGCGCGTAGCCTCCACACCGGCCAGGTATTCCGGCGTCACGTCACCAGTGATGTAGCTGCCGCTGAAGCAGGATGCCTCGAAGCTGGTCACTTTCGGATTCACCGAGCGGCAATCCTCGATCAGTGCATCCAGATCCTGATAGATCAACCGGTCGGCGCCGATCTCGCGCGCGACCTCGTCATCATTGCGCCCGTTGGCGATCAGCTCCCGGGAAGTCGGCATATCGATGCCGTATACGTTGGGATAGCGCACCGGCGGCGAAGCCGACGCAAAGAACACTTTGCGGGCGCCCGAATCGCGCGCCATCTGCACGATCTCACGGCTGGTGGTTCCGCGCACCACGGAATCATCCACCAGCAGCACGTTCTTGCCGCGGAACTCCATGCCGATTGCATTGAGCTTCTGCCGCACCGATTTTCTTCGCGATGATTGCCCGGGCATGATGAAGGTGCGCCCAATGTAACGGTTCTTGATGAAGCCTTCGCGGTACGGCAGCCCGAGCTGGCTGGCGAGCTCCATCGCCGAAGGGCGGCTGGAGTCGGGGATCGGAATCACCACGTCGATATCGAGGTCGCAGTGCTGGCGCTCGATCTTCTGCGCCAGGCTCACACCCATGCGCAGCCGCGTTTCGTACACCGAGATGCCGTCGATCACCGAATCGGGTCGCGCCAGATACACGAATTCGAAGATGCACGGGTTCAAGGAGGTCTGCAGCGCGCACTGCCGGCTATGAAAGTGAGCGTCCTGATCGATGAAGATGGCCTCGCCCGGCGCCACGTCGCGCATCAGCTTGAATCCCAGCGTGTCCAGCGCAACGCTTTCGGAAACCACCAGATATTCCACGCCGTGCTCGGTCAGCGCCTGTCCCACCACCAACGGGCGAATGCCGTACGGATCGCGGAACGCGAGCAACCCATATCCGGCGATGCTCGCCACGACCGCGTAGGCGCCACGACAACGCCGATGCACGCCCGCGACCGCGGCGAAGATCGTCCCGGGATCGAGCTCATAGCCGCGCGCGGCTTCCTGCAGCTCATGGGCCAGCACATTGAGCAGCACTTCGGAATCCGAGTTGGTGTTCACGTGCCGCAGATCTTCGCGAAACAGCTCGCGCTTGAGCCGATCGGAATTGGTGAGATTGCCGTTGTGCCCGAGCACGATGCCGAAAGGTGAATTGACGTACAGCGGTTGCGACTCCGCTGAGTTTTCCGCGGAGCCAGCGGTCGGATAGCGGCAGTGCGCGATGCCCACGTTGCCGAGCAGCGCGCGCATGTTGCGCGTACGGAACACGTCGCGCACCTGGCCCGGGCCCTTGTGCATGTGGAAGGTGCTGCCTTCCGCAGTGACGATTCCGGCCGCATCCTGCCCGCGGTGCTGCAGCACCAGCAGGCCGTCGTACAACAACTGGTTCACGGCCGATTTGGCTACGACCCCGATGATTCCGCACATGTGCGCGCGCTCCGTGGCTGCTCCATCCTACGACTGACCCCACGCTCAACACGTGGCCGTGCACTATCCAACCTAAATGAGGGCGGCACCAGCATAGTTCAAAGACCCGCCATCCGTGCTGCTACGGTCACGACTGGAAATGGATCTTATCGGCCATGCCCGCCGGAAGGATGCCGCGCACGTTCTTTGCCATCGCCTCCAACGGCGGACGGAACACGGCATTGCGCCAGGCCGGCTTGCTCGGCAAAGGCGTGAGCTCCGCGATCAGCACCAGGGCGATCAGGATGATCAGCGCACGCGCCAGCCCGAACAGTACGCCGAGCGCGCGATCCCAGGGCGCCAGTCCGGCGCCGCGAATCAGCTGCGAGATCGCCATGGTCAACAGCGCGAACAGCAGCAGGCTCACGATCATGAGTCCGACGAAGGCGATAAACAGTCGCAGCCAGGTGTGCGAGCTGGCGAGCGGCAGCAGCTCAGCGAGCCGCGGCGCGTAGTGCAGGGCGATCATGAATGCGCCGATCCAGGACAGGATCGACATCACTTCACGCACGGCCCCGCGAAACAGGCTCACCAGCACGGATATGCCCACCACCGCCAGCACTGTGTAGTCGAATGGCGTCATTGGGCTCGCTCCCAAAGCGCTAAGCGCGCTCATTCTCCCTTGTGGACAATCTTCGCATCCCCGCTCCCCGGCAGCAGCTTGAGCGACTTCAGGCGGCTGCGCCCATGCTCGGCTGCGGAGAGCGTCGGGTAGGGACCCGCACGCACACGGGTCTTCTCGCCTTGCGCTGTCTTCACCGGCTCAGTGTAGGCGGGAATCTTCTCGGCCTTCAACTTTTCCACGAGGTGACGCGCATTGGCCGGATCCGAGAACGCGCCCACCTGAATCACGAAGGGCTCGGCGTTCTTTGCGTCCTTCCGCACTGGATCCACGGCCGCAGAGTCCGGTTTACCGGCGGGCTCGGCCGCTTTCGGCGCGGGCTCGGGTGTGTCCGACGCTGGGGCCGGGGCCGGTGCAGCGCTGTTGCCGGCTGCCGAATCCCTGGCTGGATTCTCAGCAGGCGCAGCCGCTGGTTGGTCGGACGCTGACGGCGGCAAGACCTGCGGCTGCGGCGATTGCGGCTGTCCAGGGATCGGGGGAATGCGGATGTCCATGTCTTGTTTCTGCGGGCGTGGTTCGCGATCAAGGAACATCGGCACGAACACTACGACCAGCAGCACCAGCACGATGGCACCGACCAGGCGCCGGCGCGCTTTCTTCTTGAGTTGCAGCTCTTCGTCGGAGACGGGTGTCTTAGCCACGTTGGGTAGCATCTCTAATTGATGGGCTTTTAGTTGATGGATTTTGCGCGCAGAGCATCGGCGACGGTGTAAAAGGATCCAAACACGATAATTTTATCATCCGGCTGCGCCTGCTCCATTGCCGCAGACAAAGCATGCTCGACGTTCTCGAAGGCGTTGACCGGTTGTGGCGCGCCAGCGCGTTGAAATGCGCTCTCCAGAGTCGGCTGGTCGGCGCCGCGAGGCCCGGTGAGCGGCGCTATGAACCACACATCGATGACCTCACTCATGGCCGCGACCACCCCGGCGATGTCTTTGTCCTTAAGCATCGCAAATACCGCAAGCCGGCGACCGCGCCCATCCATGTGCCGCAGATTATCGGCGAGCCGGCGTGCCGCATGCGGGTTGTGCGCGACATCCAGCACCACGGCAGGCCGCCCGGGCAGGACCTGAAAGCGCGCCGGCAGCTCGACCTGGATGAGGCCTCGACGAATGGCGCCCATTTCCACCGGCAGCCTTTCGCGCAGCGCGCTGAGCGCAGCCAATGCTGCCGACGCATTGGACAACTGACATGCACCACGCAGCGCCGGCAGCGGCAGCACAGTACGTGCGCTTCGCCAATCCCAGTACTCCCACTGCATTTCATTGGCGCGGTAACCGAAATCGCGATCGATCAGATAGACTTCGGCGCCGATGGTGTTGGCATATTCCAGCAAACTGCCTGGTGGTTCCGAGTCGGCGACAATGGCGGGGACATGCGCGCGCAGGATGCCGGCCTTCTCGCGGCCGATTTGCTCGCGGGTCGTCCCGAGATAATTCTGATGATCGAGATCCACGCTGGTGACGATGGCGCAGCTCGGCTCGAAGGCATTCACCGCATCGAGCCGCCCGCCGAGCCCCACTTCCAGGACCGCGACCTCGACGCGCGCCTCGATGAACATCAGCATCGCCGCGAGGGTACCGAACTCGAAGTACGTGAGTGAGCAATCGCCGCGCGCTTGCTCCACCGCCTGAAATGCGGCGACCAGGCTGCGGTCATCGGCTTGCCGGCCGGCGATGCACACGCGCTCGTTATAGCGCAGCAGATGCGGAGAAGTATACAAACCGGTGCGGTATCCGGCACAGCGCAGACAGCTCTCCAGCATCGCGCTGGTCGAACCCTTGCCGTTGGTGCCGCCGACAGTGAAGATCGGAAACCGTGGCCGCAGCGCCAACCGCTCGCGCACTGCGACGACCCGCTCCAGCCCCAGATCGATCGTTGCCGGATGCAGCGCCTCGAGATACGCCAGCCACTGCGGCAGGCCGGCCGACGCTGAGGGTGCGGGCAATGACGAGGGCTCGATGCGTGCAGGCACTCACGCGGCCGGAGCACGCATCATCAAAGAGATCAAGGCCGCTAGCCGCTCGCGCATCTCGCGGCGGTCGACGATCATGTCGATCGCGCCATGCTCGACCAGGAACTCGGCGCGCTGAAAGCCTTCGGGCAGCGTCTGCTTCACCGTCTGTTCGATGACGCGCGGCCCGGCGAATCCGATCAGCGCGCCCGGCTCTGCAATCACCACATCACCGATCATCGCGAAGCTCGCCGATACACCACCCATGGTGGGATCGGTCAACACCGAGATGAACGGGAGAGCTTCGGTCGCAAGCTGAGTCAACGCCGCGGTCGTCTTGGCCATCTGCATGAGCGACATGAGCCCTTCCTGCATGCGCGCGCCGCCGCTCGCCGAGAAACAGATGAACGGCATCTTCTGGTCGATCGCGGACTGCACGCCACGCACGAAGCGCTCACCGACCACCGAGCCCATCGAGCCGCCCATGAAGCGGAACTCGAAGGCCGCCACCACCACGGGCAATGTCTTGATCGCTCCCTGCATGACCACCAGCGCATCGCTCTCGCCACTCTCGGTGGCATCGGCTTCGAGGCGTTCTGTGTAGCGACGACTGTCGACGAACTTGAGGAAGTCGATGGGAATCACCTCCGAGCCGATCTCGTACCGGCCCTCGGGGTCGAGCATGATGTCCAGACGCTCGCGCGCGGTGACGCGGTTGTGATGACTGCACTTGGGACAGACGTCGAGCGATTTTTCCAGATCGGCGCGATACAGCACGGCCTCGCACACCTCGCACTTGATCCAGAGCCCTTCGGGAACGGCCTTCTTGGCCGCGCCGGGGTTACGTTTGATCTTTGGCGGAAGCAGCTTCTGCAGCCAGCTCACGACACCCTCCGATCATTGGCTTGATGGCGCAAGTGCCACCGTGCGGCGCTACCATGGATCGCGGAGTGACGCCAGGCGTCACTCGTCGATCGCCTTGCGGATCCCGCTCACCAGTGCGCGCACATTGGCCAGCATGGCTTGCGGGGCAGACGTCTCGATCTCCTGTACCAAACGGCTGCCGATCACCACAGCGTCGGACAAGCGCGCGACCGCCTGGGCGGTCTGCGCATCGCGTATACCGAAGCCTACGCCAATCGGCAGCTTAATGTGGGAACGCAGCTGCGGGATCTTGGCGCCGATCTCAGCGAGGTCCAGGGTATTGGCGCCAGTCACGCCCTTCAGGGACACATAGTAGATTTATCCGCTTGCCGCGCGTCCCACGCTTGTCATGCGCGCTTCATCGCTGGTCGGCGACAGCAGGAAGATGCTGTCGATGCCGCGCGCTTTGAGCCGGCTCACCAGATCCGAGCCCTCTTCGGGCGGACAGTCCACAACCAGCACGCCATCCACCCCGGCCCGTTGCGCGCGGTCTGCGAAGCGCTCCGCACCCATCGCTTCGATTGGATTGGCATAGCCCATCAGCACGACGGGCGTCGCCTGGTCGGTCTCACGAAACTGCGCAACCGCGTCGAGTACCACGGCGAGGCTGGTGTGGTGCTTGAGCGCACGCTCGCTCGAGCGTTGAATCGTGGGTCCGTCGGCCATCGGATCGGAGAAGGGAACGCCCAGCTCGATGATGTCGGCGCCGGCTTCGACCAGCGCCTGCATCAACGGCACGGTCGCAGAGGGCTCGGGATCCCCGGCGGTAATGAACGGGATCAGCGCTTTGCGCCGAGCCGCTTTCAGGTTCTCGAACGTCGATGCAATGCGCGACATGTCAGCAGGGGCCCGGTGTCAAAGCGAGATCCCGGAATGCCTGGCGACCGTATGCATATCCTTGTCGCCACGCCCGGAGAGATTCACCAGCAACACCTGCTCGCGCCGCATCGAGGGCGCGATCTTCATCGCATGCGCCAGCGCATGGCTTGATTCCAGGGCGGGCATGATGCCCTCTAAACGGCATAACGCGTGAAATGCTTTCAGCGCCTCGGCATCGCTGGCCGACACATACTCGGCGCGTCCACTGTCTTTGAGCCAGGCATGCTCGGGACCTACGCCGGGATAATCCAGGCCCGCGGAAATCGAATGCGTCTCGATGATCTGCCCGTCGCGATCCTGCAGCAGATAGGTGCGATTGCCGTGCAGCACGCCGGGACGGCCGGCGCATAACGTCGCGGCGTGATGGCCGGTCTCGATGCCCTCGCCGGCGGCTTCGACGCCGATCAACCGCACGGTGGCATCCTGAATGTACGGGTAGAACACGCCCATCGCATTCGAGCCGCCACCCACGCAGGCGATGATCGCGTCGGGCTGGCGCCCGATCACCTCGGGCATCTGTGTGCGCAGCTCGCGTCCGACGATGGCATTGAAGTCGCGCACCATCATCGGATAGGGATGCGGCCCGGCCACGGTACCGATGATGTAGAACGTGCTCTCGACATTGGTGACCCAGTCGCGCATCGCCTCGTTGAGCGCATCTTTCAAGGTCTTCGAGCCGCTGTCGACGGGCACTACCGTGGCGCCCAGCAGCTTCATGCGATACACGTTCATCGCCTGGCGCTGGATGTCCTCGGAGCCCATGTACACCACGCATTCCATGCCGTAGCGCGCGGCTACCGTCGCCGATGCCACGCCATGCTGGCCGGCGCCGGTCTCTGCGATTACGCGCTTCTTGCCCATGCGGCGTGCGAGCAGCGCCTGACCCATCGTGTTGTTGATCTTGTGCGCGCCGGTGTGATTCAAGTCTTCGCGCTTGAGCCAGATCTGCGCACCGCCCAGCTCCTCCGAGAGTCTCCGCGCGTGGTACACGGGACTTGGGCGCCCGACGTAGTGCTTGAGCTCGGACGCGAGCTCGGCCTGAAACTGCGCGTCATCGCGCACCTTCAGGTACTCGCGCTTGAGCTCGTCCAGCGCATGGATCAGCGTCTCCGCGACGAAGATGCCGCCATAGGGTCCGAAATGGCCGGACCGGTCGGGCAGATCGTAGATCTGGCCGGCTTCATACATCTGCATCGCGCGCTCCTCGAATGAATGCGGCTATCTGCTCGGGATCTTTGATGCCTTTTTCTCGTTCTACGCCGCTGCTCACATCGACTGCCCAGGGGCGGGCAAGGCGAATGGCTTCGCGCACATTGTGCACGGTGAGCCCCCCCGCGAGCACCACGGGCAGCGGCAGATCGCGCGGAATCGTACGCCAGTCGAATGCGTGCCCGCTGCCGCCATACACCCCGTCCTGAAAAGCATCCAGGAGCAGCGCCTTGGCCTCCCGATAGCGGGCCGCGTATTGTAGCAAATCCGTCCCGGGCGCCATCCGCACGGCCTTGATGTACGGAAGGCCGAATTGCTCGCACAGCTCCGGCGCCTCGTCTCCATGAAATTGCAGCAGCTGCAACGGCACAGCGCGCAGCACGGCATGCACGGTCTGCGGGTCGGGGTTGACGAATAAGGCCACCGCTGTGATGAAGGGCGGCATGCGCTGAACGATCTGGCGTGCCTGCTCGATGGTGACGAAGCGCGGGCTCGCCGGATGAAATACGAGCCCGATCGCATGGGCGCCGGCGTGAGCGGCTGCAAGCCCATCCTCGACTCGCGTGACGCCGCAGATCTTGACCGCCGTGACCATCTCTTTACGAAAACACCGCTGCAGCCCGGCCAGCGCTCAGGAACACATCGGAAGGCAACCGGTGAGGCAACGCCGGCAGGCCCCAGGCTGCGTCGTATTCTACCGCCGCGAGGTACAACCCGTCAGGCGCAAAGGTAGGCGCGGCCTGGTTGCGATCGCGCGCCTCCAGCGCCTCGGTCAGCCATGTGCTGTTACGGCTGCCGTCGCCGATCTTGAGCAGGCACCCGACCATATTGCGAACCATGTGGTGCAGGAATGCATCGGCTGCGAATTCGAAGAGAATCAACTCGCCGAAACGTTGTACGGAGGCGCGGCGCAGATCCTTCACCGGCGAGGCCGCCTGGCATTCCGCCGCGCGAAACGAGCTGAAGTCATGCACGCCACGCAGGCTCTGCGCAGCGCTGTGCATGGGCTCGACAGCGAGCGACCGGTGATACCAGCCTACGCGCCCCGCATGCACACCCGGCCGCTCGGGACGGTTGAGCAGCAGATAAGTGTATGCGCGGCCGGTGGCCTTGCTGCGCGCGTGAAAATCAGCGCCCACCTCCCGTGCCCACTGAATCGATATGCTCCGTGGCAGCTCGCTGTTGGCGCCACGCACCCAGGCCGTTATCGGCCGCCTGGCGTTGGTGTCGAAGTGCAGAACCTGATTGAGTGCGTGCACACCAGCATCGGTGCGGCCAGCACATTGCGTCTGGATGCTGTGCGCGGCTATCTTGGACAGCGCCGCTTCGACCGCGTCTTGTATCGAGCAGCCTGAGGGCTGCCGCTGCCAGCCGCAAAAAGTGCGGCCGTCGTATTCCAGGCCCAGTGCAATGCGCATGTCTCTCGATCGAGCCGAAAATGAAATGGGCGCGGATTCCCGCGCCCATGGCAGCCGAAAGGAGGCAGTCTACAGCGTTTCCAGCACCTTCTCGGCAGCCGACTTCTGTTCCGCGTCGCCCTCGGCTATGACTTCGCGCAGAATCTCTCGCGCGCCTTCCTTGTCGCCCATTTCCTGGTACGCCTTGGCGAGGTCGAACTTGGTCTGCACGTCATACCACTTCTCGTCGTGCGCGCCACCGGTCGCGGTGTGGTCGCCGCCCAGATCGAGATTGATCGAAGACAGATCGATTTCTGGTATCGGGGGTGCCGACTGCTCGAGATCGAGCACCGGCTCGGACTTGCCGATCGGCGCAGACTCAACAGAGATCTGGTCGATGTCGAAATCGACCCCGGTACTGGAGCTCGTAGGAGCGCCCGGCCCACCGCCGAAATCGTCGAGCTTGAGATCGAAATCCACCGAGTCGGCTTGCGCGAACTGTGACGCGGTCTTGTCTCCCGGATCCGGCAGGTCGAGCTGGAAATCCATCGGAGCAATCTGCGTAGTGCGGTCTGCGCTGAGATCGAGGTCAGGAACCGAGACATGCTGGCCGCCGAGACTGTCGAGATCCACGTCTAGCGCGGTGGCGCTGATCTGATTCCCGAGCCTGGAGAGATCGATATCGGTCTTGGTGCCGACCGACCGATCGTCATCCATGCCGATATTGAGATCGAGCCGCTCATTGGAGGCGGCGGCACCGGTGGTAGCGAAGCGGCGGCCGAAGCCCGCGTCGATGTCGGTCAACGTGCCGATCTCAGGAGCGGGCTCCAGCGCATCGATCTGGAAATCGAGCGTCTTGTCGCCGCCTGCAGCTGCAGCTGCAGCCGCTGCGGCTGCAACCTCGGCGCCGCTCGGCTTACCGGCCAGGTAGCGCGGGTTGGACGGATCGATTTGATAACCCAGGCGCACGGCCTGCTGCCACAACTCGCCCTTGCCGCCGGTACCCTGCTGCAGCTCTCGGGCGATGGGATCGAACGCCGCGACATCCTTGCGCTTGGCGTAGATCTCCAGCAACTTCAGATGAACCTCGTGACGGCGCGGCTGATTCTGCAGGGCCTCCTTGAGGATCTCTTCCGCCTGACCATCGCGCCCATAGGCGAGATAGATCTCTGCCTCGGCGAGCGGATCGACCTCTTCCGCTATCTGCGCCTGCTGCGCGGCACGGGCGGCCGCCGCCATCGCGCCCGTACCATCGGTTCCGGTGTCAGCAAACGCGCCTACGTCAGAAGTTTTTTTTTCTGCCGCTACATCGTCGTAATCTTCACTGCGTCGGCTGCGCACCATGCGGTAGCCGAGGAAACCGATCAGCGCGAGTACGAGCACACCGGCGCCCAGATAGATCGGCTCCTCTAAGACCTGATCGACGAGGCTCGGCGCAGGCGGCGGCGGTGCCACAACCTTCGGCTTGGGCTTCGGCTTGGGTGCAACCATATTCGGCTGCGTACCCGATGAGGCCATCGGGCCGGTCGTGGGTGCGGGCGTTACCCCCGGCGCCGGCGGCGTGATGCTCGGCGCGGGCTTGGCGATGTCAGGCGGCGGTGCTGGAGTGGGCGGCGCGGGCATCACCGGCGGGGCCGGTGCCGGTACTGCCGGCTTGGGCAGAGTGACTTCCGGCTTGACTGGCATCGCCGGTTGCGGCGCGGGCGGCGTAGTCGCCTCGGCCATGCCCTTGCTCTTCAGCTTGAGCAGGCCTTCCATGTCCTTCACGGTCTTCTCGAGACGCGCGACGCGCTCATTCGCTTCCTTGATGGTGCGATCGCGCGCTGCAACCTCCTCTTCGAGGTTGCGCACCTTATCCTGGAGCGCTTTGCTGCCTCCGGGTGCGTCGCCCTTTGATAGCTTCAGCACTTCCTTAGGCTCTGCGCCCGCGCCGGGGCCTTTCTCGGTCACCGGCCCGGTGACGCGGCCGCCGGCCGCTTGCGAAGGCTGTTCAGGTGCGGCGCCACCGCCGGAAGCGGCTGCCAGACGTTCGCGATAAGTGTTGAAGTCCGCAACCTGCGCGCGCATTTCCTTGCGCGCTTCCTTAACGGAGATCGCGCTCGCGTTCGACGAATCAGGAATGTTCAGGACCTTCCCGGTCTTCAACCGGTTCATGTTCTTGCCGGCAAAAGCGTCCTTGTTGTTGCGGTAAAGCAGCACCAGCATCTGCTCGAGCGTTACATCGTCCGGCTTGTATTCCTTGGCGATCTTGGACAGCGTGTCGCCGCGCTTGACCGGGCCGTAGTTATCCGTCTTGGCAGTCTCTTTGGCCGGCGCGGATTTCTGCGCCTCGGGAGCGGCGGGTGCCGGGACTTCCGCTGGCGGCGCAGGGGGCGTTTCAGGCGTCATCTCAGCAGACGGCTGCTCGGCTGCCTTGGGCGGCTGCATCTCCGAACCAAGCTTCGTCTCCACGTTGCGCTCCGGCGGCGGCTGCGGGGCCACCGGTGCAACCGGCGCCGCGGCTTGCGGCGCGGGGGACGGCTGGGGCGCAGCCGCGAAAGCCGGTGGATCGAGCAGCGCGGTGTAGGCGCGCAAGATGCGCCCACCCTGCCAGGTCAACTCCACCAGCAGATCGACGAACGGTTCAGGGATGGGCTGTGTGCTGGTGACGACAATATACGGCGCGCCGCTCGGGCGCTTGTCGACGGCAAGCTTCATCCCGAGTGCAGGCGAAGGGTACGGAAGATTGGACTGGATGTATGCGTCGGGTGAAGCGAGGCGAGCATTGAGCGTGTCCAGCTCGCCTTTTTCGAGTGCGACCACGTCGATCTCAGCGCGCAGCGGCTCACCGAGATGCGACAACACCGTCAGCTTGCCCAAACCTGCCGCTTGCGCAGCCGCCGACACCAGGAGCAGTGCAGCTGCGATAAACGAGGCTCTAAGAGAGGTTTTCCCCACAGCGCCACCCATCCTTATAACCAACCCATAATTAAAATTAACATCATATATTTACCGATGCAAGCTAAACTTGCGTCTTATATTTCGGCGTAATCCCGCCGTTTGTTGAGTTTTTTTCGAGACAACGCCGAACGGGCCTGAGGTAGCAGAGAGGGAACAACGGTCTCGCGGTCCTCCCAGCCCGTCGAATCGAGGGCGAGTTAAGCAAAACCCTCGCCTGCTTTAACAAAATCAGGTGCGGCAGCGCAAAACTCAGTGTTCCAGCACGAGACGAAGCATCCTGCGCAGGGGTTCGGCCGCACCCCACAACAGTTGATCCCCAACGGTAAACGCACACAAATACTCGGGTCCCATAGGCAGCTTGCGCAGTCGCCCAATCGGAACCTCCAGCGTGCCTGAAACTTTGACAGGCGTCAGCTCAGAAAGGCTCGCGCCACGCGTATTCGGTATCACCTTGACCCACCGATTGGCCTGCGCAAGCAGACTTTCGACTTCCCGGAGTGGCACGTCACGCTTCAGTTTGATCGTGAGTGCCTGGCTGTGGCAACGCATCGCGCCGATGCGCACACAAACTCCATCCATGGGAATCGGCCGGTGCTCGCGCCCCAGTATCTTGTTGCCCTCCGCCTGCGCCTTCCACTCCTCGCGACTCTGACCGTTGCCCAGATCCTTGTCGATCCACGGCAGCAGGCTTCCGGCGAGCGCGTAGCCGAACTGTTCCTTGGGCGCCTGCGCACCGCGCAGGGCCTCGGACACGGCTCGATCGATCTCCAGGATCGAGCTCGCTGGATCGTCCAGCGCGCCGCCCGCGGCACGATGTGCCGCACCCATCTGCGACAACAACTCGCGCATATGCTGCGCCCCGGCCCCGGACGCAGCCTGGTAAGTCATCGCGGTCAGCCACTCCACCAGATCGGCAGCGAACAATCCATGCAGCGCCATGAGCATGAGGCTCACGGTGCAGTTGCCGCCGATGTAGTCCTTCACACCGCGTGTGAGCGCATTGCGTATGACATCGAGATTGACCGGATCGAGGATGATGACGGCATCGTTTTGCATCCGCAGCGCATTGGCTGCATCGATCCAATAGCCTTTCCAGCCCTCCGCGCGCAGTTTCGGGTAGATCTCGCGGGTGTAGTCACCGCCCTGGCAGGAGATCAGAATCTCCAGCGCCTTCAGCTCGCGCAGGTCGCGTGCATCCTTCAGCGCCGACGCTTCCTTGCCAAAGTGCGGTGCCTTCGCTCCGGCTTGCGACGTCGTGAAGAAGACCGGCTCGATCAAGTCGAAATCGCCCTCGACGCGCATGCGCTCCATCAACACGGAGCCCACCATTCCGCGCCACCCGATCAAGCCAACCCGCGTGCTCATTATTCGTGCTCCTATCGGTCCGCCAGTGCAGCAACCACGGCCTCACCCATCTGCTTCGTCCCGACTTTCCGGCAGCCCTCCTGATAGATGTCGCCGGTGCGCAGCCCATCGGCCAGAACCCGCCGCACCGCAGCCTCGATCCGGCTCGCAGCCTGCTCCTGATTGAACGTGTAGCGCAGCAACAGCGCAGTGGAAAGAATGGTGCCCAGCGGATTGGCGACATTCTTTCCAGCGATGTCCGGGGCGGATCCGTGGATCGGTTCGTACAAACCCTTGTTGTGCGCATCGAGGGAGGCCGAAGGCAGCATGCCGATGGAGCCGGTGAGCATGGAGGCTTCGTCGGACAGGATATCGCCGAACATGTTACCGGTCACGATGACGTCGAACTGCTTGGGCGTACGCACCAGCTGCATGGCCGCATTGTCGACGTACATGTGGGTGAGCTCGACATCGGGATAGGCCTTGCCCAGATCGCTCACGACCTCGCGCCACAGAATGCTGGTATCCAGCACATTGGCCTTATCCACCGAGCACAGCCGACGGTTGCGCTTGCGCGCGATTTCGAAGCCGAGCCTGGCGATGCGCTCGATTTCGGGTGCGCTGTAGAGCATGGTGTCGAAGCCCTCGCGCTCGCCAGCCGCGTTGTTGCGCCTGCCGCGCGGCTGCCCGAAGTAGATGTCGCCGGTCAACTCGCGCAGGATCATGATGTCCAGCCCGGCAACGACCTCCGGCTTCAAAGTCGATGCGCCCGCCAATTCCGGATAGAGCACCGCAGGTCGCAGATTGGCGAACAGGCCCAGTTCTTTGCGCAGCCGCAGAAGGCCCTGTTCGGGCCGCAGCCGCCGCTCCAGAACGTCGTACCTCGGGCCGCCTACAGCGCCGAACAGCACCGCATCGGCCTGCCGTGCCAGCTGGAGCGTGGCTGCGGGCAGCGGATCACCGCCAGCGTCGTATCCCGCTCCGCCCACTGGCGCGGATTCGATCTCGATCTTGAGCCCGTCACTGCGCAGAGCTTCGAGCACTCTCACGGCTTCGCTCATGATCTCGGGACCGATGCCGTCACCGGGTAAAACAGCAATCTTCATGGCCTATCCTGCCCTCGCTATCCGAACAGCCACGGCTGTTCGGTGCGGCGGCGGGCCTCGAACGCGCGAATCTCCTCGGCATGCTTCAGCGTGAGCCCGATCTCATCGAGTCCATTCAACAAACAGTCCTTGCGGAAGGGATCGATGGCAAAGCCAAAGCTCTGGCCAGCGGGTGTAGTGACCCTCTGCAATGCCAGATCGACCGTGAGGCGATAGCCCCAAGCGGGCTCGACCTCGCGAAACAGTTGATCGACGGCAGCGACGTCCAATACCACCGGCAGCAGGCCATTCTTGAAGCAGTTGTTGAAGAAGATGTCGGCGAAGCTCGGCGCGATCACCACCCGAAACCCGTAATCCATGAGCGCCCAGGGCGCGTGCTCGCGCGACGATCCGCAGCCGAAGTTCTCGCGTGCAAGGAGGATCTGCGCGCCAGCGTAGCGCGGCTGATTCAATACGAACGAGGTGTTCAGAGGGCGCCGGGAATTATCCATACTGGGCTCGCCGGCGTCGAGATAACGCCACGCATCGAACAGGTTCACCCCGAAGCCGGTGCGCTTGATGGACTTCAGAAACTGCTTGGGGATGATGGCATCGGTGTCTACATTGGGACGATCGAGGGGCGCCACCAGGCCGTTCAAGCGTACGAATTTTTCCATCGCAGTACGTCCTTTGCCGTAGATTGAGTTGCAGCAGAGCGCGGCTTGCCTGTCACCGCTGAGTTGCAGCCGCGGCGGCGGCTCATGCTAGAAGTTGCGCACGTCCACGAAGTGACCGGCGATGGCGGCTGCCGCTGCCATCGCCGGGCTGACCAGGTGCGTTCTGCCGCCGGTACCCTGACGGCCCTCGAAGTTACGGTTCGACGTCGAGGCGCAGCGCTCGCCCGGCTCGAGGCGATCGTCATTCATCGCCAGGCACATGGAGCAGCCCGGCTCGCGCCATTCAAAGCCGGCTGCCGTGAACACCTTGTCCAGACCTTCGGCCTCGGCCTGTCGCTTGATCGTCCCCGAGCCGGGGACGACCAGAGCCAGCTTGACGCTTCTCGCCACCTTGCGTCCCTTGATCACTGCGGCGGCCGCACGCAGATCTTCGATGCGCGAGTTGGTGCAGGAGCCGATGAATACCTTGTCGATATTGATGTCCTGGATGCGCGTGCTCGGCGCAAGCCCCATGTATTCCAGCGCACGCTCCAGCGTCTTGCGTTTGCTCGGATCGGCGATACGCTGCGGATCGGGCACGACCCCATCTACGGTGTCGACCATCTCCGGAGACGTGCCCCACGTAACCTGCGGCTTCACCTGCGCGGCATTCAGGAGCACGATCTGATCGAACTTCGCGTCCGGATCGCTCTTCAGCGTGCGCCAGTAAGCCGCCGCGCGGTCCAGCATCTCTGCACGCGGTGCGAAAGCACGCCCGCGCAGATAGTCGATGGTGGTCTCGTCCACCGCCACCATTCCGGCGCGCGCTCCGGCCTCGATCGCCATGTTGCATACCGTCATGCGCCCTTCCATGCTGAGCGCGCGCACTGCGCTGCCGCCGAACTCGATGGCGTATCCGGTGCCCCCGGCGGTGCCGATGCGACCGATCACCGCGAGCACCAGGTCCTTCGCCGTCACGCCCTTGGACAACTGACCATCCACCTCGACCAGCATCGCCTTGGCTTTCTTCTGCACCAGGCATTGCGTCGCCAGCACATGCTCGACTTCCGAGGTGCCGATACCCCAGGCGAGGCATGCGAAGGCGCCGTGCGTGCTGGTGTGCGAATCGCCGCAAACCACGGTCATCCCCGGCAAAGTTGCCCCTTGCTCGGGTCCGATCACGTGCACGATGCCCTGCTTTTCATGCAGGAACGGGAAATAAACCTTGGCGCCATACTCGCGAATATTCGCGTCGAGAGTCTCGACCTGCATGCGCGAGATCGGATCGCGGATACCGCGATCCCAATCTTTCGTGGGCGTATTGTGATCGGCGGTGGCGACGATCGACTCCACCCGCCAGGGCTTGCGCCCGTGCAGCTTCAAACCCTCGTAGGCTTGCGCGCTCGTCACCTCGTGCACCAGATGCCGATCGATATAGAGCAACGCGGTGCCGTCGGCTTCCTCGCGCACCACATGGCCCTGCCAGAGCTTGTCGTAGAGCGTTTGCGGATTCATGG